>JACUUT010000017.1 GCA_014859165.1 Dehalococcoidia bacterium | reverse complement strand
GTCCTTGACGGCTTGGTAATCTGAGGCATCACCGCGTTCCACCAGTTCAAGGTAGCGCCGCCGCGCCCTCTCCTCGAAGGAAGCATCCAGGTAGACCTTCAGTTCAGCATGGGGCAATACCGTGGTGCCGATGTCTCGCCCCGCCATAACGATTGTGCCCCCTCGGGCCAACCTCCGTTGCTCTCTCACGAGCACCTCCCTGACCCGGGGCACCTTCGCCACCAGGGAGACACCTGCCTCAACCTCTGAATGCTGAATCTCCCTGGTAACATCATGACCATCGACATGCACATTGTCCCCAAGCGGCGCTAACGAGATTTTGGTGCTCTCGGCAAGTCGGCTGAGCGCCGCTTCATCCTGGAGATCGATGTTAAGCCTAAGCGCCTTCCAGGTGAGCGCCCGATACATCGACCCCGTATCCACGAAGCGATACCCCAGCCTCCTGGCTAAAAGCCTGCCGATAGTGCTTTTGCCAGCAGCTACTGGCCCATCAATGGCGATTAGCGATGGCCTCGGCATTGGCTTGATACCTAATTATATCCTAGAAGGGGGCGTAAGGCAATTATTTTCCCCTCCGCCTTCTGCTTCTGAGCAAGAAAACAACCGCAAAGAAAGCTAACGCCGCTACAATAAAAATAGCTCGTAAAGCCATTCCAGATGAGGCTGCTGTCTGCCCCGGCGGTGGAGTTGTGCCATCTGGAGGAGGACTGCTGGGAGGGGAGGTTGTAGGCGTTGGTGTGAGGGTAGGTGTAGGCGTTGGGGTTGGCGTCGGTGTCGGGGTGGTAGCAGGGGGAAAGCCACGACCTGGGGTGGGGTCTGGATTATCCACAAATTCGCCCCCCGCCGGCGAGCGCTCCAATGAGTGACCTTGAGGCACATCTGAGCAATGCGGGGTTATCGAAGCATCATCACCATAGGACAGTGCGTCGATAATAGTTCCCGCGCTGTCCTCAAGGATGATGCGGTCGCCATCATTACTTAATCCGTTGCCAATGGGGTTATTGAGGAAGACTATATTGCCCTTGAAATTGGGGAAGTTGTCGTAAAAGTGCTCTGTTGCGGCTATCACGGCAAAACCCCCTGCTGGCAGAGTCAATGAGGGAATTGGGTCGCTACTGTAGTTATCGCTAATAATCCAGCCCTCAAGCTCGATGGCATTAGCGGTGGGGTTAAGGAGCTCCACCCACTCAAAGTCGGCATCTGTGCCAGCTTGAGGAGGATCATATTGCACCTCGTTAATTACCACATCTCCCTTATTTGCAGTTGTGCCGGTGGGCGTTGGAGTCGGCGTTGGTGTTGGGGTAGGCGTAGGGGTTGGTGTTGGGGTAGGCGTAGGGGTTGGTGTTGGGGTAGGTGTTGGGGTTAGCGTAGGTGTAGGTGTTGGGGTTGGCGGCGGTGGTCCTTCGAAGCTCATGTCATCAAAGTAGGCGGTGGCTGATATGCCAGCCAGATTAGCATCTACTACGCACTCAGCTCTTGCCGAATGGGCGTTGGATGGTGCGGTGACCTCACCGGTTGTCAAAAGACGGTATTGAGGCTGGTTGTCCATTAGGGCAGGGGAGTCAACCACGGGGCCATTCCCCCCGTTGTACCAGCGGATTCGGAGAAAAACAGCCTCACTGTTAGTATCATTCTTCAGCACATAGCCACTGAAGGTGTAGGTGGCTTCTGGCTGCACTTGAACTACTTGATAAAACCAGCCCTCTTCTTTATCAGTGGTGAACACAGCAGAGTAGTTTCCATCGTGAACGAAGTCGGGGGCATAGGTTTGGTCTAGGATGCCACCATATGCGCGCCAGGGGTCAGTGGTGCCATCTTCAAAACCCCTGTTCAATAGCAGTTCCTCTGGCGTGGCAAAGGAAAGGACGCTAACCACCAGCGAAGCCACAACTGCTAAAATAGCGGCAATAGCTGCTAATCGGGAAGCCTTCATTTGCGGGAGGGGCTTGTGCAAAAAGCTGCTTCCATCTTATCGCCCCAATACGAAAAGTCAAGCTCCCAAAGCTAAAGCCTATAAAATCAGGTTTAACAGCCCGCCTACAACTATTGTGGCGGCGAGCATTATCCCGGTCGCCATAAGCAGGCCCCTAATGCCAAGCTCCCTGGCGAGGACTACAAAGGCAGCGATGCAAGGGAAGAACATAGACAGCACCACGCAGCCGACCACCAGTTGGCTGGCGCTCAGCGCCAGCGGGGTGAGCATCCCGATAGCCAAGTCCTTGCGCAAAAAGCCAACCACGATGGCAGTGACCGCATCTTTGGGCAGCCCAAAGAGCCCGCTTACCACAGGGGCGGTGAAGTTGGCGATAGCATCGAAAACCCCAAGGGTATAAAGGATGCCAATAGCAAAGATAGCCAGTAAAATTATGGGGAGGGCCTCCCTGAGAAAGCCGTAGACCCTCATCCAGAGCTTTGTCAGCAAGGCTCGCCATAAGGGTAGACGATAAGGGGGAATCTCGATGAGCAGCTCGGGGCTAAATCCCCTAACAGTTCGGTTGAGGATGAGACCGAGGATGATCCATACCAGGAAAAGGGTGCCATAGACTATTGCCACGTACCGCCACCCTTGTGCCCCCACCAGCCCGAAGATCATCGCCTGAGAGGCAGCACAGGGGATGGCAATGGAGATCAGGGTGGCGGCGATAAACCTCTCCCTCCTGCTCTCCAGGATGCGGGTCGCCATGATCGCCGGCACATTGCACCCCAATCCCAGCATGGTAGGGATGATGGCATAGCCGTGCAGGCCGATGCGGTGCATGAGGTTATCGAGGAGCACCGCCAGCCGAGGCAAATAGCCAACATCCTCTAGGACTCCCAGCACGAGGTAAAAGGAGAGGATATAGGGCAACACGGCGCCAAAAGGGATATAAAGCCCGGTGGTAAGGACCCCCATCGACTGAAAGAAGTCTATCTCCCCATCGAACAGTTTGCCGATAAGCATATCATGCCAGAAACCCCCCGCACCCAAAAGCCCGCTCAGCTTCATCATCAGCGGTGCCCAGAGGTGTTCGAAGAGAGGCTCCATGACATAGCCGATCAGGCCCTCACCGATGAAGCGGATCACAATAAAGGAGATGGCGAGCACTAATGCGGCGATGGGAAGGCCAGTCAGGGACTTGATTGAGGCATCCTCTAACCCCTCCAGCCATGTATGATGACGATGGGTTATGGTTTGAACCTCTTTAATGATGCCGCCGATGGCGGCCCACCGCTCATCGCGGGTGCGCCGGGGTGAGGGAGGGGAGGTAGCCTCTGGGATGCGACCCACCAGCTCCTTTATCCCCTGTCCCGTTACCGCCACCGTGGGAACAACAGGCACCCCCAGCAGCTCCTCCAGCCTGGCGACATCAATGCTTATCCCCCGGTGAGCCGTATCATCCCATATATTTAAAGCAACTATAACGGGGATTTGCCTTTCCAGTAGCTCCAGGGTCAGGTAGAGATTGCGCTCCAGATTGGTGGCATCAACGATATCGATCACCAGGTCGCCACTCTCAACCATCTCAGAGGCCACCTCCTCAGCCTTGGAGGTAGGCTCAAGGGTGTAGGTGCCGGGGACATCGATAACCTCAACCTCCTCCCCACCCAGTTTCATGGAGCCCTTGGTGAACCCCACAGTGGTGCCCGGGTAATTGGAGACCATCACCCTCATCCCGGTGATTCGGGAGAAGAAGACGCTCTTGCCCACATTGGGGTTACCCATGAGAAGGATTCTCACTAATCCACCTCAACCAATATCTTGCCCGCCATACCAAAGCCAATGGCGATCTGAGTTTGACCCACCTGAATGGTCACCGGTCCCCGCATAAAAATACTGCTCACCTTGGTTATCCTCTTACCCGGTCTGATTCCCAGAGAGCTGAGTCGATTGACCAGGCCATGTCCCCCCAATATCTCAATTACCGTGCCACTCTGCCCGGCCTGCATTTGACGCACCGTTATTTGCCTCTTTTCGTTCATTCGCTCCCTTTCAGAGAGCAATCTCGTTTGTTAATGCTTCTCACTTGCAAAAAGCTTGGCAAAAAAATCAGGCCCTCCTCTGGCGACACCTCTCACAATAGCCCTCCATATAAACCTCAGCGCCAAGGATCTCGAAGCCAGTTCGCTGGCCCACCTCCTCCTTCATCTTATCTGTCAAGGGATACTCAAACTCGACCACCGTGCCACACCCGAGGCACACCAGATGGTGGTGCTCCGCCTCTCCCTTGGCCTCATAGTGGTGGTGCTCCTCAGCGAAGTGCCGCTCCTCGATGAGGCCTAGCTCCTTTAACAGGCGGAGGGTGCGGTAAACCGTGGACAGACTGAGGCGCGGCTCCCTCTCCTTGGCAAGGCGATAAAGCTCATCAGCATCAAGATGCCCCTCTGATTGGCGCAAAATATCGAAAATCAACCTTCGTTGACTTGTGCTCCGTTGCCCCTTTAGCTCCTGCATTTCCAGCACACCCCCTAATTTATTGAAAATGAAAATCATTCTCAATAAATTAAACTACACTTTTCCCCTTCTGTCAAGACACTTTTTAGGGGAAATTTTGTCTTCGTGCTTTTAATGTGGTAAACTATTAGGGATAAAGGGGGTTCTAGTGGTTGATGAGGAAGTCATAAAGGAGGAGCGGGAACTGCCGCTGCTGCCCCGGAGGGATGCGGTGGTTTTCCCTCATCTGGTTACTCAGTTGGTGGTGACGCGCCAAAGCTCCATTCGAGCGATTGAGGAGGCGATAGCACATGACGATGTGATTGTCGTGGTGGCGCGGCGAGATTTGGAGGCTGGTAAGCTGACCTTCGACCATCTCTACTCCATCGGCACCGCGGCCTTTATCGGGCACCATCTGAAGATGCCCGATGGTAGCATCACCCTTTGGATTCATGGGCAGCGGAGGGTGAGATTGGCCGAGCTGATCCACGATGAGCCCTTCTTTAAGGCAAAGGTGGTGCCCATCGAGGAATCCACCCAGAAACCCATTCACATCGTGGCTCTAATGCGTGCTGTGCTCGCCCTATTCGAGAAGTGCACCACGCTCTCCTCGCAGATTCCCGACGACGCCTATATTGCAGCAATGAATATCGAGGAGCCTGGGTGGCTCGCCGATTTTGTGGCCTCCTCCCTGGAGCTTGAATTACCGGAAAGGCAGGAGATACTGGAAACCCTCGACACTCACGAGAGATTGCTGCGAGTGAGCATCCTGCTGGCTCAAGAGCTGGATGTCCTGGAGCTCCAGAGCAAGATTCACACCCAGGTTCAGGAAGAGGTGGACAAATCACAGCGGGAGTATTTCCTCAGGGAACAGCTCAGGGCCATTCAGAAGGAGCTGGGCAATATTGACCCTTTGATGAGGGAGATAAATGAGCTAAAGGAGAAGATCGCCTCGGTGGGCATGCCCGAAGCGGTGATGAATAAGGCGAATGAGGAAGTGGAGAGACTGGCCATGATGCCTCCCGCCTCACCGGAGGTTTCCGTGATCAGAACCTACCTCGATTGGCTGACCACGCTCCCCTGGTCCAAGGAAACGGAGGACAACCTGGACATCAAGCAGGCGGCGAGGGTGCTTGATGAGAACCACTACGGGCTGACCAAGATAAAGGAAAGGGTTCTCGAGTATATGGCGGTGCGTAAGCTTGCTCAAGGTAAGCTTAGGAGCCCCATCCTATGCTTCGTTGGTGCCCCGGGGACGGGTAAGACAAGCATCGGCAAGGCCATCGCTCAGGCGCTGGGGCGCAAATTTGTCAGGATTAGCCTGGGGGGGATTCGGGACGAGGCGGAGATTCGCGGTCATCGCCGCACCTATGTAGGGGCGCTCCCAGGGAGAATCATCCAGACGATGCGCACCGCGGGGACTATTAACCCCCTGTTCATGATGGACGAGATCGACAAGGTAGGCATGGATTTCCGAGGCGACCCCTCTTCAGCGCTCCTTGAGGTCTTGGATCCGGAGCAGAACCACTCCTTCTCAGACCACTACCTCGATGTCCCCTACAACCTTTCTAAGGTTATGTTTATCACCACGGCAAATGTGCTCGACCCCATTTTGCCAGCGCTCCGCGACCGCATGGAGGTCATCGAGTTCCCCGGCTACACCGAGGAGGAAAAGCTAGGGATCGCGGAGCAGTTTCTGGTGCCCAAGCAGCTTTCAGAGCATGGCTTGAGTGAGGAGCAACTTCGCTTCTCCACAGGGGCGCTCAGGCGCATTATCAGGGAGTATACTAGAGAGGCCGGGGTCAGGAATCTGGAGCGGGAGATCGGCAACATCTGCCGCAAGGTGGCTCGGCTGATCGCTGAGGGGGAGACTCCTCCCCATCTGGTGACCTCCCTATCGCTCACCAAATACCTGGGACCTCAGAAGTTCTTCTGGGGGACGGCGGAGGAGAGGGATGAGGTTGGCGTTGCCATGGGCGTGGCGCGCACCGAGATGGGCGGCGACATCCTGGGGGTGGAGGTGACCCTGATGGAGGGAAAGGGGAATCTGACCCTCACGGGACAGCTTGGGGAAGTGATGCGCGAGTCGGCCCAGGCTGCTTTAAGCTATGCTCGATCCAAATCGGCAACATTCGGTTTGGATCCCAAGCTCTTCGAAAAGACCGATATCCATATTCACGTGCCGGCAGGAGCCATCCCTAAGGATGGACCCTCGGCGGGCATCACCATCGCCACGGCACTGATCTCAGCGTTGGTGCAGCAGCCGGTGCACAAAGAGGTGGCGATGACCGGTGAGATCACCCTGCGCGGTCGGGTGCTCCCTGTGGGGGGACTCAAAGAGAAGGTCCTCGCTGCTCACCGAGCGGGCATTAAAACCTTCGTCATGCCTAAAAAAAATGAGAAGGACCTGGGGGATATCCCGGCAAATGTAAGGCGGGAGCTAACCTTCGTCTACGTTCAGGGAATGGACGAGGTGCTAAACACCGCCTTAATAGATAAAAGGGAGCCTAGAAGGCAACTATAGCGAGAAATAAATGACATGAATTGGCTTGACATCATCCTCATTTTAGTGCTTGCTATTTCTACCTTCATCGGGCTGAGAAAGGGGGTAATGGCAATCGTCCTCCTCCTGGTAGGGCTGATCTTGGGCATTATACTGGCGGGGCAGCACTATGGCACAGTTGGGGGGTGGCTGCCAATTGAAAACCCTGAATACGCCAAATGGGCAGCTTATGCCATTATCATTGGCGCTGTTCTTATAGTGACGGTTATCCTGGCCTGTATCCTGAGGAGATTTACCAGGTGGGCATTTCTGGGATGGGTCGATCGCCTTGGTGGAGCCATCCTCGGTCTGGCGCTGGGTGGCCTGCTCTGTGCCGCTATTGTGGCTGCGTGCGTCAAGTTTGGGCTTGGCTCGGGGGTCGTTGAAGGCTCGGGCGCTGCGAAGCTGCTCCTTGACTGGTTTCTGGTGGTGCTTGCCCTGCTCCCATCGGAGTTCGATACAGTGCGCGGCTTTTTCCAATAAGAATCCATTCCACATCACATGCTAAGGGGCGCAATGTCAGAAAAGCCCAATTGGTTTTATATACCGGAGTGGCTTGCGGGTGACATCTGGCATTTCCCCTATGCCTACCAGACCTTCAGCAAATACATCCCCAAAGAGGCGCATGTCCTGGAGGTTGGCTTTGGCAGCGGCAGAATCCTCACCCGGATCGCCAAGGAGCTGAATTGTAAATGCATTGGCGTCGATTTGGAGGATGGGGCATTCCCATCGCTGTCCTTCTTCTCGCGGCAGCACAGGGCTGAGGTTGGGGCAATAAAGGGCAGCGGCTTCGCCCTCCCCTTCAAAGACGATAGCTTTGATGTAGTTTACTCGGATGGGGTAATCGAGCATTTCCCCATAGATCAGTCTCAGGAGATGATAGCGGAGCAAGTTCGGGCCTGTCGAGGGGGCGGTCTGGTGATCATCTCTGTGCCCAATAAATTCGCTTTTTTCCACTCTTTAACGAAGCTTCTCTTGGGAAAGAGGTTTTTGTTCTACCCCGAAAATAGCCTTTCTACCTTCGAGCTTTGTCGCTTGATGGCTAAGGCGGGATTAACACCAATAGCGAAGGATGGCTTTGCCTTCGGCTGCCAATTCTATATGTTCAAGGCATTTTTTCTGGATCAGGCCTTATCCACAAGGCTAAGTAAGTTCGGGTTGAGTCTGCTCTCACTCTTCAAAGCGACAAACCTCTACCACTTTAAGAATCCTAACTTGAACTCCCTGATCGGCTTTCAGACCCTGGTTGTAGGGTGTAAACAACAATAAACCGTCCCCAGCACCACTCTAAAGCTCACACCGAATGGTCTTTTTCGCCCTCCGACATTCGTTAGGGCGCTCTATTTCAAAAGGAAGGCTAGCTCTTGTATCACCTGCGCTAGTAGGTGCCCGGGACAGGTTCCTCTCCGGGGTGAAGTTTACGCCACTTCTCCAAGAGTTGCTTCTTCGTTTCCTTACGGTCCGGGTCAGGGATGCAGCAGTTGTCGATAGGGCAAACCTCGGCACAGCGCGACGATGCAGCGATACCGACACACTCGGTGCATTTGTCCGGGTTGATTACATAGATTGTCTCGCCCTCACTAATCGCCTCGTTTTTGCATTCGGCCTCGCAAGCGCCGCAACTGATGCACTCATCAGTAATCTTATAGGCCACCTTTCATACCTCCTTTTTCGTACTACTCGATACACTCTGCCACTTGAAAGCTCGCTTTATAGAGCAGGGCTACGAGTTCATTCTGATGTAGTGTAATGTTCGAAAAATTTGAGAAAGCTTTGTCCTTCTTGGCTTATCACCTCCCTCCCGCCCCCTAGGGCATCCAGCTCAGCGGCGAAATTTGTCCCTTAAGGCAACCGCCACATGATCTGGGACAAGACCATCGATGCAGCCCCCAAGGCTAGAGACCTCCTTGAGAAGGCTTGAGCTAACGAATTCGTACTCCAGATTGGTCATGAAGCAAATCAGTTCCAGGTCTGGAGCGAGCTTCTTATTCATGAGGGCCATCTCAAATTCCCTTTCGAAATCCGAGCTCATCCTCAATCCACGCACCACGACCTTGGCCTTCACCTTTTTAGCGAACCCCACAGTGAGCCCGCTGTAGGATTCCACCCGAACATTAGGCAGGTGGCTGAGCGCCTTCTTCATCAGCGCCACCCTTTCCTCGGTGGTGAATAGCAGAGGCTTTGGTGGGGTATCATAGATAGCCACGATCAACTGCTCAAAAAGGGCTGCCGCTCGCTCCGCAATATCAACATGGCCACTGGTTACTGGATCGAAACTTCCTGGGTAAACAGCGATGACCAAGATGAGCCCTCCTTTTTCGTACTATGCGGTAGGTTTTACCAGTCGGGATCTGTATTTATAGAGCACTACTCCTTCTTATTTTGCCGCCTGAAAGGGCGAAAAAATTGAGATACAGGTATCACCGTGACAGCGATGCTTGACAAGCTGTAAGTTGCCATAGGCTGAACTTAGCGAAAGACGGTAAGAATGCTCCACCACCATGGTAGAGCCTGCCCCGACCAAACAGGAAATTGCTAATTGCTCTAGGGTTTCAATAATGGAGAGGTCCGCATAGGGTGGCCCCATTAGTATAATACCATACCTCCCTTTGAGGAAGGAAAGGGCATTAGTTACGCTTGAACAGTAGATATGGGCTTGTGCTGCCAGTCCTGCTCTCTCTAAGTTTTCCTTAATAATAGCGCAGCACTTGGGATTTTGCTCCACGAAGTCAGCCCACCCCGCACCCCGGCTGAGCGCTTCGATGCCTAAAGACCCGGTACCTGCATAGAGGTCCAATACAGAAGACCAGTCAGAGTCAATCGATTCCAATATAGAAAAGATCGCTCCTCGAATCAAATCGGAGGTGGGACGGAGAGAAACGCCCTTTGGCGATTTAATATATTGTCCTTTCGCCTTGCCTGCAATAATGCGCATCCTCAATAGCATGTCGGGATTTTACACTTAACATTATACGGAAAATTCTGCTGGAGTCAAGAGGTAGGTTAGGTCATTGAATAGGGGGGCTTTACAAATGGGCGGATATTTTGTATAATATATCAAAGTTCAGAAGCATATGACTGAAGGTCGCCAACCTTCAGTCTTTTTTAGTAGCGGTGGAAGGGGGTATCACGATGTCTGAGAAGGAGAATTTCCTTACCCCTGAGGGCCTTGCAAAGCTAGAAGAAGAGTTGGAATACCTGCGCACCGTTCGCCGCCAAGAGGTGGCGGAAAATATCCAAAAGGCCAAAGAACTGCGCAGCGCTGTGAACTCCCCAGAATATGAGGAGGCCAAGAACGAGCAGGGCTTCGTTGAGGGGAGGATCCTCGCTATTGAGAGGATTATCAAGAATGCCATTATCATTCATCCTGAGGCTAGCCCATCGGAATCGGTGCAGCTAGGGTCAAGGGTAACTGTTCGCCATCAGGACGGCAGTGAAGAATTTTATATTATTGTGGGCAGCGCTGAGGTGAACCCCCGTGAAGGGAGGATTTCCAACGTGTCGCCTGTAGGGAAGGCGCTGCTGGGCAAGCGAGTGGGCGATGAAGTGGAAGCGGCGGCGCCCGCTGGGGGGCTCAAGATGAGGATCGTGGAGATAAGGTAGGGAAATGGCTCGCATCGATAATATAATTCAACAGCGCCTCGAAAAGCTCCAGAGAATCCGCCAGCAGGGCGTTGACCCCTACCCCCACCGTTACCATCGCAGCCACACTACAAAAGAAGCCATCACCCTCTTTGAGCGTGATGGTAATGCCCAGGTGAGCCTTGCCGGCCGCATCGTGGCATCCCGCCCTATGGGGAAGGCAACCTTCATCGACATTCGCGATTCCTCTGGAAAGATCCAGGTCTACTTCCGTAGCGAACTCCTTGGTGAGAAATATGAGTTTCTCAAGGAGTTCGACATCGGGGACATCATCGGGGTTGAGGGCAAGCTCTTCAGAACACATAGCGGAGAGATAACATTAGGGGCTACCGACTTCGCCATGCTCTCCAAGTCCCTCCAGCCACTGCCTGAGAAGTGGCACGGGCTTATCGATGTGGAGAAGCGCCATAGGCAGCGCTATCTCGACCTCATCTCCAACGAAGAGGTCGGGCAGATATTTTTGGTGCGCAGTCAGGCGATCGCCGCAATCAGGAGCTCCCTCGATGAGAGAGGCTTTATCGAGGT
The DNA here is from genome assembly GCA_014859165.1 of Dehalococcoidia bacterium. Classification (GTDB taxonomy): domain Bacteria; phylum Chloroflexota; class Dehalococcoidia; order E44-bin15; family E44-bin15; genus Kmv38. Next base: position 7,041 of record JACUUT010000017.1, on the reverse strand, counting down.
GGAGACGCCGGTATTGCATCCCACGGCAGGCGGGGCTTTGGCTCGCCCCTTCACCACCCATCATCACACCTTAGACCAAGACCTATACCTCAGAATCGCTACCGAGCTCTACCTAAAAAGGCTCATTATCGGCGGTTTCGACAAGGTGTATGAGATCGGGCGCATCTTCAGAAATGAGGGCATCTCCACAAAGCATAACCCTGAGTTCACTATGCTCGAGAGCTACGAAGCCTATGCCGATTATAACGATGTGATGGGGATGCTGGAGGAGATGGTTTCCTATGTCGCCCAGCAAGTTCTGGGCACAACCAAGGTCAGCTTTGGCGGAAATACACTGGACTTCGCCCCTCCCTGGAAGCGCATCATGCTAAGGGATGCGATTTATACAGGTTGTGGCATCGATTTTCTCGAACATGCTGATGCTCAATCACTGCGTAACGCAATTCAACAGCAGGGATTGGATGTAGATGAGAGCATGAGTTGGGCAAAACTCATCGATAAGCTCATCTCGACATATGTCGAGCCATGTCTAATTCAGCCAACCTTCGTTATGGACTACCCCGTTGAGCTTTCGCCCCTGGCGAAGCGGAGGCCCGAGAGCGAGCATCTGGTGGAGAGGTTTGAGGCCTTTGCCGGGGGGATGGAGATCGCCAACGCCTTCACCGAGCTCAATGACCCCATCGAGCAGCGGGAGCGCTTTCGGCAGCAAGAGATTATACGGGCGGAACTGGGGGATGAGGAGGCGGAGAGGGTGGATGAGGATTTCCTTCTCGCCCTGGAGTATGGCATGCCCCCAACAGGTGGTCTTGGGCTGGGCATCGACCGCCTGGTGATGCTCCTCACCAACCAGCAATCGATAAGAGAGGTCATTTTGTTCCCGCAGTTGAGGACAAAGTAGGATTTGACGGGCTGAGCGAGATGTTGTTACAATGTTAATGCGTGTGTATGTATATATGCCTGAGGAGATGGTGACATGAGCAAGAGGATGACAGTGGTGTTCCACGATGAAGACCTCTATACCTACTTAAAGGTGGAGGCTGCCAGACGGCACAAACCGGCAAGCGACATCATCGCCGAGGCGGTGCGGGAATGGTTGGAGAGTCGTGAGGATACCGAGTTGCTGCCTGTAATTGAGGCTGCCCGCGCTGAATGGCAAGAAAAAGGTGGCCGCCCATGGGCTGAGGTGGAGCAAGAGTTAGAAGAGGCAGTGAGCAGACAGGAAAGAGAGGCAGAGTCCAAGAGTGTACAGGCTTGAAGTCTCGCCTGCTGCCGAGCGCGATCTGGAAAGGCTGAAGAGGCGGATACAGCGGCGCAACTTTGAGCGGCTGCGAACTGCCATAAGGAGCTTGGCTGACAACCCTCGTCCCCATGGAGTAAGGAAAATTGAAGGGGCTGAAAGGGCTTATCGAATAAGAGTCGGAGATTATCGGGTAGTTTATGAGATATATGACAAGGAGAATTTGGTGCTCATATTGCAAGTGGCGCGGCGCACCGAGACTACCTATCGATAAGAGAGGTCATTTTGTTCCCGCAACTGCGCACCAAGTAAGGGAATTTTATGCTCAGCCTGCAATTCATCCGTGAAAACCCCGATCTGGTTCGTGAGGCGCTGGATAAGCGTAACGATACGGCGCCGATAGATGACATCTTGGAACTGGATGAGGAGCGGCGTGAGCTCCTTCAACAGGTGGAAAGATTAAGGGCGTGGCGTAAGAATATCAGCAGGGAAATCGGCAGTTTTATGCAGTCGGAGAGAGAGAAGGCTTCAGGCCCTGTGATAATCGAGCTATCGCAACTCCCTCAAGATATTGCCGACAGAATCGCTGAAATGGATAAAGTTGGTGACCAGATCAAGCAACTTGACGACAAAAGGGCACGCATCGAGGAGGAGCTGAATGACCTCCTCTTGCGCGTGCCTAACATCCCTCACCCTAGCGTCCCGGTTGGCAAGGATGAGACCGACAATGTGGTGGTCCGCAGTTGGGGGCAAGCTCGAAAATTCGACTTCAAGCCCCTCCCCCATTGGGATCTGGGTCCGAAACTTGACATCATCGACTTTGAGCGCGGGGTGAAGCTCTCGGGAACTCGCTTCTACGTGCTCAAAGGGCCAGGGGCTCACCTCCAGAGAGCCCTCATTTCATTCATGCTCGACCTCCACATCAGGGAGCATGGCTACACCGAGATGTATCCCCCCTTCATGGTAAAGCGCGAGTGCATGGTGGGGTCGGGGAATTTGCCCAAGTTTGCCGACAACCTTTATCATGATGAGGAGGACGACTTCTGGTTTGTGCCCACCGCCGAGGTGCCGTTGACAAACCTCCACCGAGACGAAATCCTCCCCCCAGCCACCCTCCCCCTTTATTACGTGGCCTATACCCCCTGCTTTCGCCGTGAGAAGATGGCGGCGGGCAAGGACACGCGAGGGATAAAGCGTGGTCACCAGTTCGACAAGGTGGAACTCTACAAGTTCGTAACACCGGAGAGCTCAGACGAAGAGCTGGGGAAAATGGTGAATGATGCCGAGGAGGTGTGCCGCCGGCTGGGCATTCCCTATCGGGTGCTCGAACTTTGCACTGGTGACCTCGGCTTTGCCTCCACCAAATCCTACGACATCGAGATGTGGGCCCCTGGCTGCGGCGAGTGGCTGGAGGTCAGCTCCTGCTCCAACTGCTGGGATTTTCAGGCGCGGCGTGCCAACATCCGCTTTCGCCCCAAGGAGGGTGCCAGGCCCCAGTTCGTTCACACCCTAAATGGCTCAGGATTAGCCCTGCCTCGCGTGCTCATCGCCATCCTGGAGAACTATCAGCAGCCCGATGGCAGCGTAATTATACCTGAGGCGCTCCGCCCCTATACCGGGTTTGAGGTTATAAAATAGTGGGTGTATACTATGATGGGAGGGGTGACCGAGCGGCTTATGGTGGCGGTCTTGAAAACCGCAGTCTCGATTTTCGGGACCGTGGGTTCGAATCCCACCCCCTCCGGTTTTTTTGAACTTTGCGATACCAGGAGGAACTCTTAATCGAATATTACGAAAAAGGGGCGAAAAATGAAAATCCATGAATACCAAGCCAAAGCGATCCTGGCCAAATATGGAGTCCCAGTGCCCAAAGGGGGCGTAGCCTCAACCCCAGCGGAGGCTAGAGAGATTGCCTCGCAGCTTGGCGGGCGGGTGGTGATCAAGGCCCAGGTTTATGCTGGCGGTCGAGGAAAGGCAGGAGGGATCAAGACCGCCACATCCCCCGATGAGGCGGAAAAACTGGCCACTGAAATGATCGGCAGAAACCTGGTGACCCACCAGACATCACCTCAAGGGGTGCCGGTGAACAAGGTCCTCGTTGAGGAGGCAATAGGCATCGCGCGCGAGCTATACCTCGGCATCGTCATCGATTCGGCGCGGCGGCTGCCGGTGATAATGGCCAGTGAGGCGGGCGGTATGGACATCGAGGAGGTGGCGGCCAAGACCCGGGAGAAGATCCTCAAGTCTTATATCGACCCGATGACCGGGTTTCAGCCCTTTTTGGGCCGCAGGCTTGCCTTCGGCATGAACCTTGAGCCGGAGCAGATCAGGCCAGCAACTCAACTAATCGGAAACCTCTATCGGGTATTTCAGGAGAAGGACTGCTCCCTGGCGGAGATCAACCCACTGGTGGTCACCTCAGATGGCAGGCTGCTGGCACTGGATGCCAAGCTGAACCTGGATGACAATGCCCTGTTTCGCCATCGCGACTACGCTGAACTCCGTGACCCAGGGCAGGAAGACAAGCTTGAGCTTGAGGCATCAAAGCATAACATCTCCTACATAAAGCTCGATGGCGATGTGGGCTGCATGGTCAACGGCGCAGGGCTCGCTATGGCCACCATGGACATCATCAAGCTCATGGGCGCCGCGCCGGCAAACTTCCTCGATGTCGGCGGCGGGGCCAGCCAGGAGATGGTGACCACGGCCTTTACCATCCTCCTCTCCGATCCCAAGGTTAAAGCGGCGCTCGTGAACATCTTCGGCGGCATCCTGAGATGCGACATCGTGGCGCGGGGGATGATCGAGTCCTCAAAACAGGTGAAGATTAAGGTGCCGATAGTGGTCAGGATGAGGGGGACAAACGTCGAGGAGGGAATGAGGCTCCTCGCCGAATCCGGCCTGCCTGTGATCCTGGCCAATGACCTAAAAGATGCTGCCGGGAAGGTGGTGGCCGCGAAGGAGAGAAAACAATGAGCACCGGGGTGATACTATTATTGGTTTCCCTTGCAGCGATAGTTGTAGTCTGGGCTGGATTGGACGGCATACAAGTGCGCGGGAGCCTAGTTACAGGAATGATTTGTATTACAATCGGAGCCCTGGCAATTCAAGTTCAATTTTGGATTAGCCTGGCCTTTCTAGTGGTAGGGGCAGGCATCTTTATCTATGCGATACGAAGTCGCCAAGCGCTGAAAGAATTCGCATCTGCTATTTGTGCAGCCATAGCGCTGGTTTCAGGCTTTTATGCAATGCATTTTATCTCGAAATAGGAAAGGGGTTTAGTATATGAGCATCCTTGTCGATGAAAACACCCGACTTCTGGTTCAGGGGATCACCGGAAACGAGGGCAGCTTTCATACCAGAAGATGTATGGAATATGGCACCAAGGTTGTTGCCGGGGTCACCCCTGGGAAGGGGGGCACCTTCCTCGAGGGGGTGCCAGTGTTCAATGGAGTGGTGCAGGCGGTGATGGAGACTGGGGCAAATGCCAGCATGATCTTTGTCCCCCCTGCCTTCGCCACAGATGCCATCTTGGAGGCTGCCGACGCTGGTCTTTCCCCGGTTGTTTGCATCACCGATGGAATCCCCACGCTGGACATGGTTACCGTTCTTGGCTACCTAAATGGGAAGGCGACCCGCCTCATCGGCCCCAACTGCCCTGGGGTTATCTCGCCCGGGAAGTGCAAGGTGGGCCTCATGCCTGGCGACATCCACATGCCGGGTGAGGTTGGCGTGGTCTCTAGAAGCGGCACCCTCACCTATGAGGCGGTGGCCCAGCTGACTGAGCAAGGCATCGGGCAATCCACCTGCATTGGCGTCGGTGGCGACCCGCTAATAGGCACCACCTTTGTCGATATATTGAGGCTCTTTGAAGCGGATGCCCAAACGAGGCTGGTGGTCCTTATCGGGGAGATCGGCGGCAGTGCGGAGCAGGAGGCAGCGGACTTTATCAAGGAGATGACCAAGCCCATCATTGCCTTCGTCTGCGGGAGCACAGCACCACCAGGGAGAAGGATGGGGCACGCAGGAGCGATCATCACCGGGAGTTCGGGGACCGCTAAGGAGAAGATCGCGGCGCTTGATGCTGCCGGCGTTACCATCGTCTCGAGCCCTGCGGAGATCGGCCTAGTGGTCCGAAGGGTAGTAGGGGGCTCGGCTTGAGGATACTGGTCACCAATGATGACGGCATCTACGCCAGAGGGCTTTGGACTCTCGTGGGGGCGCTCAAGGAAGTGAGCGAGGTGGTGGTGGTGGCTCCCGACCGGGAGCAGAGCGCCGTGGGCAGCTCCGTGACGCTTCATCAACCGCTGAGAGCAAGGGAGATAACGCCCCCCGTTAAAGGGGTGAAGAGCTACTGCGTGGAGGGCACACCTGCCGATTGCGTCATCCTGGCCTTAAGGAATCTGAACGATAGTGAGATCGACCTGGTGCTCTCGGGGATCAACGAGGGGGCGAACCTGGGCGACGATGTGCTCATCTCAGGGACGGTGGGTGCTGCTCTCCAGGGACACCTTAACGGCATCCCCTCGGTAGCTTTGTCGGTAGCATCTCTGGAGGATGTCCATTTCGATGCCGCTGCCCGGCTGGCGGTGGTGCTTGTGAGGAAGATCGGGGCAGAGGCACTGCCAAAGGATATATTCCTAAATGTAAACCTGCCCAATCTGCCCCTCGACCAGATCCGGGGGATGGAGATTACCCAGCTAGGGCGGAGAAGCTACAGCGATGAGATCAAGGAGGGGCATGACGGGAAGAGAAAATACTATTGGATTGTGCGTGGGAAGCCAGAGTGGCAGCCGAAGGAGGGCACCGATATATGGGCGCTGTTGAAGGACAAAATCTCCATTACCCCCCTTCACAGCGACCTGACAAGTCAACAGGCGCTCTCTCCCCTTAAAGAGTTATCCCCAACGATCCTGCATGACTTATTTATTCCTTAATATCAGCCCTTCTCTAGCCTTTGGTGCCGAGGGCGGGGCTCGAACCCGCACCCCCGCTTCGGGGAAGGGATTTTAAGTCCCTCGCGTCTGCCGATTCCGCCACCTCGGCTTTTTTCGCTTTTTCGTCCTATAACGCTTTTATAGAGAAAATCGAGGGTTTTTTTCGAAGTCGCCCCGATTTCTTAATTGAGCCGACAGGTCGGCTTTCGAAAGAGGCGACGACCGGATTCGAACCGGTGAATAGGGGTTTTGCAGACCCCCGCCTTAACCTCTTGGCCACGTCGCCATGGAGCGGAAGAAGGGATTCGAACCCTCGACCTTCTCCTTGGCAAGGAGACGTTCTGCCAGCTGAACTACTTCCGCTTTTCTCACCCGATGCGGCATCGGAGAGAACGATTAAGCTTCCTTTTGCCATTCTTGGCTCTAAGGAAAGTAGCTGCCCAATAATTCCTAGTCAATATCTTTAATATCTTCTAGAATTGCTTTAGCTACAGTTGCATGGTTTTTTGCAAACGTCCCACCGCACCTCCCCATGCAACAGAGTGGCGTATCAATCATAGTGCGAACCTCGGCCACCCATTCCTCACGGGTCTTACTTCTTACTGCTCTAAAGGCGTCTTCTATGCCAACACAGCCACCTCGTGCACCATACCTCCAGAGCCACTCCCCTACCGCCTCATCAAAGCTCTCAAACGCTTCTCCCATAAGTTTATAACTCATGTCTGCTCTCCACCTCCCTCAGAATCCGCATCTATGCTAGCGGCCAAAAAGTGCCGAGGAGGAGATTTGAACTCCTACGGGCTTTCGCCCACCACCCCCTCAAGATGGCGTGTCTACCGATTCCACCACCTCGGCATCTGGCAGGGG
>JACUUT010000087.1 GCA_014859165.1 Dehalococcoidia bacterium | reverse complement strand
ATCCCCAATCCCCAATCCCGCCTTTCGCCGTCTCTACTTCCCGATGCAGAACCGGCTGAAGATAGTCTCCAGAAGCTCCTCGGTGACTGTCTCCCCTGTGATCTCTCCGAGGGCATTCAGGGCGGCGGTGAGGTCGATGGTGACGAAGTCATCGGGCATCTGGGCCTCGATGCTCGATAGTGCCTGATCGAGATGAGCCTCCGCCCGCTCCAGGCAAGCCTTGTGGCGGGGGTTGGAAACCAGCAGGGCATTGGATGTGAAGACCTTCCCCCCGAGAACGCTAGCCACCATCTTCTCCTCCAAATCGTCGAGCCCTTCACCGGTCAGGGCAGATATAGAGACCGTGGCCCAGGGGAGATGATCGAGGGCGGCTCGCCGCGGCAGGTCGCACTTGTTGGCGACCACCAGCACCTCCTTCTCGGAGAGAAGGCCCATGATCTCCTTGTCGGAGGGCTTTAAGGGGGCGCTGGTATCGATCACCAGTAGCACAAAATCCGCCTCGTCGATAGCCCTGCGGCTGCGCTCCACCCCAAGGGACTCCACCACGCCCTTGCTCTGCACAATGCCCGCAGTATCGACAAGGACGAAGGGCACCCCCTTCAGGTTCACCACCTCCTCCAGGGTATCTCTGGTGGTGCCGGGAACAGGGGTGACGATGGCGCGGCTCTGCCCGAGCAAGCGATTCAACAGGCTTGACTTGCCTACATTGCGCCGTCCCACAATGGCGGTCCTGACCCCCTGGCGATAGACCATCCCTTGATCGGCGCTTGAGATGAGCTCCCCGATCACCTGTCGCGCCCTCTCCAGGGGAGGGACTATCTCCTGTTTCTCCACTTCATCATCGGGGAAATCGATCCTCGCTGTAAGATAGGCAAGAATAGACATCAGCTCGTTGCGCACCATCTTGAGGGACTCGGAGAGCTTTCCCCCAAGACCCTGAACGGCAACCCTTAAGCTAGCCGCTGTCTTGGCGCGAACCACATCTAAGACCGATTCCGCCTGAGCGAGATCGATCCTGCCATTGAGGAACGCCCTTAAGGTGAACTCGCCCTGGTTCGCCATGCGAGCGCCATAGCGGAGCACCAGCCCCAGGATGCGCTGCAGGGGCAAGTGGCCACCGTGGCAATTGATCTCTACGATGTCCTCCCTGGTATAGGTATGAGGCGCTGCCATATAAGTAACGAGAACCTCATCGATAACCTCCTCGTTATCGGGGTCGATGATATGCCCATAGAGGAGGCGGCGATTTGACAGGCGGCGATTGAACAGCTTTTGGGCAATGCCCAGGGCATCGGGGCCGCTGAGGCGCACGATACCGATCCCGCCCTCGCCAAGGGGCGTTGAAATGGCTGCAATAGTGTCCTGATACATAGCTTGTAATTATATATCTTTCGATATAGCCCATCAAGAATGGTGCCATCGAAGTTGTTTATTAACCTCACCCCCTTAATCCCCCTCTCCTTAAAAAGGAGAGGGGGAAGGGAGTTTAGAGAGGGGCTTCGCCCCTCTTTTACCTACACTCCCCCTTCCCTTATTAAGGGAAGGGGGCAGGGGGAAAGGTTGCTAAACAACCTCAATCCATCGGGCTTTTTAGATGCGTAGGGATGGGATATAATGCTTAATTATACGCTGGATAAATAAAGCATGGAACAAGCCGATAATTCGAAAAAGGTTTGGGGGGTCAGCCGCAATGTCTTCTTCCTCGGTTGGGTGAGCTTCCTCACCGATGTCTCCAGCGAGATGATCTTCAATATGTTCCCCCTTTTCTTGTTAAAATTAGGGGTAGGGCCAGCATTCATTGGCCTTATCGAGGGGCTTGGGGACAGCGCCGCCACTATCCTGAAGATAGTGAGCGGCTGGGCTAGCGACAAGCTGGGGCAGCGAAAGGGGCTGACCACCCTGGGCTATGCCCTTTCCACCATCGCCAAGCCTTTTCTCCTGCTCATCAACGCCGCCAACGCCTATGGAGCGGCGCTCGCCATACGCCTAATAGAGCGATCGGGCAAGGGGATTCGCACCGCGCCCCGCGATGCCCTGATCGCCGACTCCACATCCCCGGAGACGATGGGACGCGGCTTTGGCTTTCATCGCGCCCTTGACACCTTTGGCGCTGTTGTCGGCATCGCCATCGCCGCTGCCATCGTCTATTTCATACTAGGGAGCGAGCTGGCGCTCACCGAGGGTACATTCCGCTGGCTGGTCATCATCGGGGTGATTCCCGCAGTGCTCTCAGTGCTCCTCCTTATCTTCTTCGTTCATGAGGCGAGGGTCTCCCGTCCCAAGAGTGAGGGAATAGGCGCAGCAGCCGCTGGGAGGGGCTTCGACAGGCGATTTAAGATTTTCCTGGCGATAATGGTCCTCTTCACCCTGGGTAACCCCGCCACTGCATTTCCTATTATGAGGGCGGATGACATCGGGCTATCCCCCTTCAACATCCTTCTTCTGCTCATTCTTTTCAACCTGGTCTATGCCTCCATCTCCTATCGCTCAGGGATATTATCGGACAGGATTGGCAGAAAGAGAATCATCATCTTCGGGTGGGGGATATATGCCCTGACCTATCTCGGGTTTGCCCTGGCATCGGCATCCTGGCATGTGATTTTGCTTTTCGCCCTCTATGGACTTTACTATGGGGCAGCCGAGGGGGTGGCCAGGGCCTTTGTTGCCGATATGGTCCCTGTGGAGAGAAGGGGGACAGCATACGGATTTTATCACGGTGCAGTAGGGCTCAGCCTGCTGCTGGCGAGCGTGATCGCCGGCGTCTTGTGGCAGACGATAAGCCCGGCGGCGACCTTCTTTTTCGGGGCGGCGATGGCCGGGGCAGCGATGCTTGGCTTCGCACTACTGATACAAGAGTAGAAAGCCTTTTGCTGTATAATTCCTCTCAGGGAGTTGCCAGTGTCGTAGAAATAGTTTAGTATCTGCTAAGGAGAGATTTATGGAAGACAGAGTGGCGATCTTTATAGACGGGAGCAACCTGTATCATGCGCTGCGCGCTAACTTCAGGA
>JACUUT010000086.1 GCA_014859165.1 Dehalococcoidia bacterium | reverse complement strand
GCCATCCTCATCCATGGTTACATCAATGGATGTGATACCAGCCCAGCCAGCGGCCGGGTCAGACATGGTGGTGAAGGTAACCCCGCGGTCGCCGGAGATGTAGACATCGACCGCAGTGGCAACCAGCACCGTGTCGTCATCCTCCCAAGACGGGGAGACAACGATGTCCACGATGTTCGCCGGGAAGTAGGTGGCCGACACGTCATCTAGCTTGGTCATCACCTCTTTCCAGGTGTAGCCGCCATCGGTGGAGCGCATCAGCATGTCATAAACATCAGATGTGTTGCCGGAGGCGGCGAATATGACACGGCCGTCGGGGGACAGCGCTATCGGCCCCACATCAGACCCGTCGTTCAACTGGAACCGCACCTCGTTGGGGATAGTGATATCCGACCACCGTAGGGTGCCCGGGTCGGCGCTGGTGGGCGCTGCCGGGACCGCAACCAGCACCAGGCTTAGCGCCAGCACAAGCGCCATCACCACCCCAAATATATTGGGTATTTTCCCTTTCATTGTTCCTCCATTTTGTTAAGTCTCTTTATCCACCCCGATCCTTCCCGTGAAGGAGCGGGGAATTGCTAATGTCAGTTGGTCGTTGCTTTCTCTCAAATTACCCGTTACGCATCACCTCCTTATCCTCAAAACTCACACCTCCTCACATGGAGCCCTCCTTTCCTTGTCGAGCCCAATACTACATCAAATCTGTAATTATCTATATTTACCACATCCTGTCGAGTTTGTCAACCCCTTTTATCCAGAAGAATATAAAAAAGTAGAAAAAAATAAAAAGAAGCCAATTCCCCGATAGATCGGGGAACTAGCTTCTCCGGAATAGCCCTTTTTGGATTCTATAATTCCTTACCGATAGAACCACTTCTGACCCCAGGCTCGCCCTTTTATCACCACCTACCCCAACAGCGATACAAATACCCTCTTTTTGCAAGTTTTTCCATTCTACAACAGAAATTGACAATTTGTCAATACCCTAGCTTCTGTCCAGTATAAAGCTATTTTTGAATTTGTCAAGCCCCCCAGGTGAAAACCGAGGTTGTTTAGGAATTCGTCTTTTGTCATTCTGAGACCTATGGGCGAAGAATCTCTTATAGACTCTTCGCTTCGCTCAGAGTGACAATTTACCATTAATAAACAATCAAGTGGGTGAAAACCAGGGGTAACGCTACATCTCCTTGGCAAGGGTGGCGACGCTCACCTGATTATCTTTAGCCGCCTTAAGTCTTCCTGGGCCCACCCTGCGTCTGCAATTATCCTGAGACTATTGAACAAGCCTTAATACCTCACCCCCTGACCCCCTCTCCTCAAAGGAGAGAGGGTAAAAAATAAAGCTGGGGGCTTCGCCCCTCTGGACTCCCCTTATTTTATGTCCTCTGGCAGCGGTTCGCCGTGGGAAATCATGTCCTCCACGCAGCACCACACCGCGTCCTGGACATAGGCCAAAGCCTCTTCTTTGGTGTTGCCCCAGGTGTAGCAAGCCGGCAGAGTGGGAACGGCAGCATTCCAGCGCCCATCTTCATCCTGGTTAAGCTCCACTTTGAGAATATAAGACCTCACTTTCTCACATCTCCTTAGCAAGGGTGGCGAGGAACTCAGCGTTGGATTGGGTCTTCGCTAACCGCTCCAGGACCCGCTCTGTAGCCTCGGTAGGGCTTTGGGAGTTGGAAGCCACCAGGTTCGCCATTCGCCGCAGTAGCCACACCTTTTGCAGGGTATTCTCATCCAAAAGGAGCTCCTCACGACGGGTGCCGCTTCGCAGGATGTCCATGGAGGGGAAGATGCGCCGCTCGGCAAGCTTGCGGTCGAGATGGAGCTCCATATTCCCCGTGCCCTTGAACTCCTCATAGATTAGCTCGTCCATCCGGCTGCCAGTGTCGACGAGGCAGGTGGCAATGATGGTTAGTGAGCCCCCCTCCTCGGTGTTCCGAGCGGCGCCAAAGAAGTGCTTCGGCGGATAGAGCGCCACCGAGTCGATGCCTCCGGAGAGGGTGCGACCGCTGGGGGGTAAGGCCAGGTTATAGGCGCGGGTGAGGCGGGTGATGCCATCGAGGAGGATCATCACGTCCTTCCCGCTCTCCACCAGGCGTTTTGCCCGCTCCAGGGCAAGCTCGGCCACCCTGGTATGGTGCTCCACAGGCTCGTCGAAGGTGGAGCTAATCACATCACCCTTCACCGAGCGCTTCATGTCAGTAACCTCCTCAGGGCGCTCCCCGATAAGGCAGACCATGAGATGGATGTCGTTATAGTTAGCGGTGGTGCCATTGGCGATGTGCTTGAGGAGAATGGTCTTGCCCGCCTTGGGCGGGGAGACGATGAGCCCACGCTGCCCCCGACCGATGGGGGCAATCAGGTTTAATAGGCGGGTGGAAAGGTTATTGGGGACGGTCTCCTGGTTGATGAACCTATTGGGAAAGATAGGGGTCAGGGAATTGAAATGGGGGCGATTTTTTGCCTGCTCCGGGTCCGTGCCATTGACCGCCTCGACGCGCAACAGGCTATGGTATCTCTCCCCGTCCTTTGGCAGCCTCACCTGACCGGTGATCAAGTCGCCAGTCCTGAGCCCGAAGCGCCGAATCTGGGATTGAGAGATGTAAACATCGCTGTCCCCAGCTATGAGGCTGTCATTGCGCAGAAAACCATAGCCCTCATCCATGATCTCCAGCACACCGCCGCCGAAGATATTCCCCTGAAGCTCAGCGCTTGCCTGTAGAAGCCTCAAGACCAGATCCTGCTTCTTTAGCTGGCCGCAGCCGGAGATGCCCAATTCCTTGGCCATTTCCAGCAGCTCATCACGCGTCTTAGCATCTAGTTCTACGATATTCATGTTCATTTTTTATCCTCCGCTTTGTCCCTGGGATTGCTTCGTCGAGTTCCCTCACTTCGTTCGGGACAAGCCTCGCAATGACAATGGAGGTGGTGTCATTAGCGACCCTTTGTGTCATTAGCGACCCTTTGTGTCATTGCGAGCCTTTGTGTCATTGCGACCCCGATTTATCGGGGGAAGCA
>JACUUT010000016.1 GCA_014859165.1 Dehalococcoidia bacterium | reverse complement strand
GTCGCAGCCCCAGGCGGTGGCATCGCAATCCCTCAGGCTGAGACCGTTCCCCCCACCGCCTCCAGGTGCTGCCCCATTTTACTCCGAAGATATTTCCCTCAGTTTTCTCCGTATCTCGTCTTTGTCCTTTTCAATCTCCTGCTGACGGCTTCGCTTCCACTTCTCCGCCAGTTCCCTTCGCCGATTGGCCTCCTCCACCCGCGCGTTTGTCTTTTTCACCAGGTCCCTGGCGAAAGCAACGTGGTTTTGGACAGTATCCTCCTGTGCACAAACCAGGCGAAGCCGATCCCCAATCACGCTTATTTCCCGCTTCATAAGATAAGGGGACTGCTCCCATTCATGCTTGAAGATCACTATCCATTGGCGCTCAGGCTTACCCGACAGTTTGATATAGAAAGCATAGGCACCAAGGAAGGAGGCATCCTCTACTACAGTCTCGGTATCTACGCTGACGATGTCAATGGTCTTTATCCCTTTCACTTTTTGGCCCTATTTCGCTTTCTGTAATGGCAAAGCCATCTCCACCAGAGAGTAGGCTAACCCTCAAGTCCTATACTCGCTATTTATCCTAACATACTCCGCCGATAGGTCGCAGCCCCAGTCAAAGCAGTTCCAAGAATTGTTCTATACTGAGTCCTGCATCTTCAAGAATGGCGTGGAGGGTGCCCTTTGGCAAGTCCCCAGTGTGCAACGGTATAATTACAAGGTCGGGAACACCCTCTTTATGCATACAGACATGACTCCCTCTTTGACGGTGAACACGCCAGCCTGCTTTCTCCAAAGCTCTAATAGCCTCCTTGGGCTTGACCGCTGGCAACCTTTTGCTCATTTGGTTTCTACATTAACGGTTTCCCTCTCCGGTATCACGATACCAAGCTCTTTAGCGCTCTCTAACCAAAGCCCTATTGCTTCTTTAATCTTCTCCATCGCCTCTTCCTTAGTGGCCCCGTAAGAATGACAACCCTTCAAGGCAGGGCAGAAAATGTGGTATCCCCCATCATCTTCAGGCTCCAAGACGACCTCAAAGTTCTGAATAATCCTTTGTTGTTTCATCCTTTACCCCCTACCTTATATTAGGTCCTATACTCGCTATTTATCCTAACATACTCCTCGGCGAGGTCGCAGCCCCAGGCGGTCGCCACCGAATCACCTAGATTGAGGCACACCCGAATCGGCACCTCATCCCCCATCATCGCCGCCCTCGCCTCCCCCTTATCGAAGGGAAGGGGCGAGCCCCCCGCCATGAGGCGTATGTTATTCAGGAAGAGGTCCATCCGTGACCCGTCGACCTCGGCGCCGCTGCGACCCAGTGCGGCGATGATCCGCCCCCAGTTTGGGTCACATCCATGAACTGCCGCCTTCACCAGAGGGGAGCCGGCTATAGTGCGCGCCGCTACCCGAGCATCGGTGCGCGAGAGCGCCCCATCAACGGTGACCTCGATGAGCTTGGTTGCCCCCTCGCCATCGCCGGCGATACACTTGGCAAGATAGGTGCAGACCTCGGTGAGAGTTTTTCGAAAGGCTGCCGCCTCGCTATTGTTTTCATCAATTATCTCATTCCCCGCTAAGCCATTGGCAAGCACCAATACTGTATCGTTGGGGCTCATGTCGCCATCGATGGTGATCATATTGAAGGAGGCATCCACCGCCTCCCGAAGCGCCTCCTCAAGGAAACGGGCATCGATAGCGGCATCGGTGGCAATGAAGCAGAGAAGGGTTGCCAAATTTGGATGAATCATCCCCGCCCCCTTGGCGATGCCCCCGATGATAAATTCGCCCCCCTTTGGCCCCGATAAGATCGGGGCCGAGACAGCCACCGCTAACTCCTTTGTATGGGTATCGGTGGTAAGGATGGCCTGCGCCAGCTCGTGACCCCCCTCTTTGGAAAGGGCCACTTTTTCAATGTTCCCGGCAATAAGCTCTATAGCAAGCCTCTCACCGATGACCCCGGTGCTGGCGACCAGGACATCTTGAGGTGCGATTCCCAATCTCTTTGCCACCAGATTCGCCATCTCAGCGGCATCCTCAAGCCCACGCTCTCCGGTGCAGGCATTGGCGCAGCCTGAATTCACCACAATCGCCTGAGCCTTCCCATCGGCGATATGCCTCTGGCATAGGGTAACCGGTGCCGCCTTGATCCTGTTGGTGGTGAAAAGCCCCGCAGCAACACAAGGGCTTTCAGAGTAGAGAATGCCCAGGTCGAGCCCATCCCTGGTCTTGAGGCCGACGCGGGTTGCGCCAGCGAGGAAGCCCTTGGGGGAGGTAATTGTGCCACGCTCGATAGATATGGCATTCATGCATAAAACTATATCATACGAAGGTGGTCACAGCAAGAAGCTTTACCCTCGACTTCATAAATCCGTTGCTTATCCAATCTTGGCAAGCGATTTGTGATGTGATACACTATCTACAAGGAGGAAGCTATGGAACCATTTAGAGATATATTCGAGAGCGTCGGGGCTTGGGGATATATCCTCTACGGTCTGCTTATCCCCCTTGGGGCAATCCTTGTCTACGCCGTTTACAGGCGCTACCGCCTGTGGCGCCTGGGAGCGCCGGATGATAGGTTTTCGGGCCTGTGGCAGCGGGTATGGTCCTTTGCGGTCACCGCTGTAGTTGATGGCTTCATCCACAGGCGCTTCCTCAAAGACCCATACCCCGGGCTAATGCACTTCCTCATCTTCTGGGGATGCATAATCTTCCTCATCGGGGCCTTCCTTGATTTCATCTCCCACTACATATTCCACTTCATGCATGGGGCTACATATTTAGGGATCTCTTTAGTCGTGGACGTTTTAGGTATAGCGGTGCTTCTCGGAGTAATCATCGCCGCCTTCAGGAGATACATTCAAAGACCGGATAGACTGGACAATAAACCGGAAGATGCTATTGCCCTCGCCCTGATCTTCCTTGTTGTTCTCACAGGTTTCATTTTAGAAGGGCTTGGCATTGCATGGCATAACCCCGATTGGGCGGTATGGTCGCCTGGGGGATGGGTGGTGGCCCAGATCTTTGGCGGGCTCTCTGCGGGCACGCTGCAAATCCTGCATACGGGCTTCTGGTGGTTTCATGTAGCGCTTGTTTTAGGAGCCATCGTCTATGTCGCCCTCACCTTCTCCTCGCTGTCGCACATCGTTGTCGCCCCATTCAATGCGCTCTTCATGTCTTCTCGCCCCAAGGGGGCACTAGCGCCCATCGACCTGGAGAAGGCCGAGACCTTTGGCGTATCGAAGATCAATGACTTCACATGGAAGCAGCTCCTCGACCTCGACTCCTGCACCCGTTGCGGTCGCTGTCAGGACCTCTGCCCCGCCTATCTCAGCGAGAAGCCCCTCTCGCCGAAGAAGCTGACCCAGAACCTCAAAACCCATTGGCTTGAGGTGGGGCCCAGTCTGCTCGCCAAGAAGGGAAACGGCAATAATCCCGATGTCTCCATGATCGGCGATGTGATAACCCAAGATGAGATCTGGGCATGCACCACCTGCCGCGCCTGTCAGGAGGTTTGCCCCGTCTTTGTGGAGCATATCGATAAGATAATCGACCTGCGCCGCAACCTGGTGCTGGAGCAGGCGGAGATCCCGGAGACCGCAGAGGGTATGCTGAGGTGTATCGAGGACCGCGGGCATAGTTGTCGGGGGACCACAGCTACCAGGCTTGACTGGTGTGAGGGGCTTGAGGTCAAGCTCATCTCCAAGGATAAGGTCGTCGACGTGCTCTACTGGGTAGGCTGCGCCGCAGCCCTGGAGGACAGGAACATGAAGGTGTCTGCCGCCTTCGCCAAAGTGCTCCAGGCTGCGGGCATCAACTTCGCTATCCTGGGGGAGGAGGAGAGCTGCTGCGGCGAGCCGGCGCGCCGCCTGGGAAATGAATACCTCTTTCAGATGCAGGCGCAGAAAAACATCGAGCTGCTTAAAGGCTATGGGGTGAAAAAGATCGTCACCACCTGTCCCCACTGTTATAACACCATCAAGAACGAATACCCTCAATTTGGCGGTGATTTTGAGGTCATTCATCATTCCCAGTTTACCGCTGACCTAATCAAGCAGGGCAAGCTTAAGCTGGCAAACGGGGTGGATAAAAAGATCACCTATCACGATGCCTGCTATCTGGGGCGACACAACGATATCTATGATAGCCCCCGCCAGATCTTGAAAGGCATCCCTCAGGCCCATTTAGTGGAGATGGAACGCCGCCGCAGTAAGAGCTTCTGTTGTGGTGGAGGCGGAGGGCGGATGTGGATGGAGGAGAGGATCGGCACCAGGATTAACGAAATGCGCACCGATCAAGCTATCGCAACCGAGGCCAACATCCTGGCTACCGCTTGCCCCTATTGTCTACAGATGTTTGAGGACGGCATCAAGGCAAAAGAGGCTACGGAATACCTCAAGGCGATGGACCTCGCCGAGCTTGTGGAGAGCGCTATCAAATAATAAGCCCCGCTACAGGGCGATCTCCTGCCCCGGCTCAGGGACGATTACCTTCACGCCAGGTGCTTCCTTTTTTGCCAGCTTCACGAATCTATCTGCGCTCATCTCCAGAATAGGGAAGGTCTTATAGTGCATTGGCATCGCCTTCTTGGGATTGAGCAGGGTGAGCGCCTTGGCCGCCTGAACGGGGTCCATAGTCCAGACGCTGCCGATGGGTAAAAGCGCCAGGTCTATGGGGTATAGCTCGCTAAGTATCTTCATGGTGGCGAAGATGCCGGTGTCCCCGGCATGATAGATGGTGAACCCGTCCTCCAGTTTTATGATGAAGCCAGCGTTACTCGCCGTTTGAGAGGAATGAAAGGCCTGGGTCATCGTTATGGAGATGCCATCGATCACCGCGGTGGCGCCGATGTTCATCCCCTGACCGAAGTTGGGGACACACTCACCAGGCAACCCGAGCTCCGACATGAGCCTTGCCGATGTTTCCGGCTGCGCTACCAGGGTCGCCCCCGTCTTCTTGGCGATGTCCACCGCACTGCCCACATGGTCGAAGTGGTCATGGGTAACCAGAACAAGGTTCGCCGCTTGAATATCATCCACAGTTATCGGGCAGAGAGGGTTGCCCTCGATAAAAGGGTCGACATAAATTATTTTGCCCTCGACCGTAGTGATTACAAAAGCGGCATGTCCCAGCCATTTAATCGATTTCGCCATTTTTCACCTCCTTTTTTCGCTCTAATTATGAGGCAAGTTTCAAGGCTTCCCATATTGCTCGCGAAGGATTCTCTTGAGCACCTTTCCGGTGCAGGTGCGGGGAAGCTTACCGACAAAAACTACAGAGCGCGGCCTGGCGAAGCTTGCCAGCCTCTGGCGGCAGAATTCGATGAGCTCCTCAGCGGTGGCGCACTTCTCCTTTTTGAGCACCACGATGGCTCGGGGTTCCTGTCCCCATTCCTCGCTGGGGACACCGATCACCGCAGCCTCCTCTATGGCAGGGTGAGAATGCAGCACATTCTCCACCTCCTCAGGTGAGATATTCTCCCCCCCCCTGATGATCAGGTCATCAGCCCGTGCGACGAGATAGAAGTAGCCCTCCTCATCCATATAGCCCATATCGCCGGTGTGAAGCCAGCCGTCAGCGGTGATCGCTTTCGCCGTTTTCTCGGCATTCTTCCAGTATCCGCTCATCACCCTGGGACCCCGGGTCATGATCTCGCCGACCTCCCCAGGGGGCAGAGCCCTGCCATCCTCACCGATGATCCTCATCTCTATATCTGACACCGGTTTGCCGATGGAGGAGGTGAGCCTCCTCAGCTTCTTCGCCTTCTCCTTCTCTGTCCCTTCGATGACATGGTCTTCGGGCCCTAGGGTGGTGATGGTGGAGGCAGTCTCCGTCTGACCGAAGGCATTTATGAACTTGACTCCGGGAAAGAGACCGATGGCCCTCTTGATCACCTCGAAGGTCATGGGGGCAGCGCCATAGGTGAACACCTTCAAGCTGGAGAGGTCGTATTTGGCCAGATCAGGGCAGTCGATAACCCGCTTCAGCATCGTTGGGACGAGCATCGCCCGATTCACCTTCTCTCGCTGCACCATCTCCAGCCACTCATTGACCTCAAACTGCCTCATCATCACCAGCGTTCTTCCCCCATAGGTGGCAGCCAGCATCGCCTGCGCTCCGGCGATATGATAAAGGGGCATGGTTAAGAGGTTAGTCTCCTCGATCTCAGGGTCGGCGGGGTTCACATTCTCCAGGACATAGATACTAAAGCTATTGTGGGACAGGGGCACCCCTTTGGGCAAACCGGTGGTCCCCGCCGTATAGATAAGAATAGTGATGTCCTCATCGGCGATAGCGGTGCACACCTCATCCTCGGAGGCTGTAGCTAATAGCTCCTCGTAGTCGAGCATGCCCTCTTGCTTGCCTTCTAGGGAAATGTAGTGCTTCACCAGAGGTAGCTCGCGGCGCATCGAGTTCACCATCTCGACATAACGGCTGCCAACAAGGAGGGCGCTCGACTCTGAATGCTTGAGCATACGGATGAACTCCTGCCTATTCGACCTGAAATTCAGGGGCACGAAGATGGCCCCCAATTTGGCCACCGCATAGTAGGCTTCTACATATTGGTTGCAGTTAACCTGGAGGATAGCGACCCGATCGCCCTTCTCGATTCCCAGACCCATCAGCGCATTGGCCAGCCTGTTTACCCTCTCATTTAAGTCGCTAAAGGTGAATCTCTTCCCCTCAAAAACTACCGCCTCCCTATCTGGACAGATCGAAGAGGCTATCGTCAGAAATTCCGTAGTATTCATGCTCATCCCATTTTCGTTCTTAATGCTAAAGAGAGCTAGCCGCTACCCCCAAAGGCTTAAGGAAGAGCCAATATATTATCCCCTACCAACCTGGCCCTGTCAAGGGAATTAGGAAGCGAGCCTGCTTTTCACCCGCTCCACAATCTTGGGCATCACCTCCCCCACCTTCTCATTGATGCGCACATGGGCGTAGTTATCCATAGAGGTGGTTCCCACATTTATGATCACCAGCTTTGCCCCCGATTCCTTGGCATAGATGGGCATGTAAGCCGCTGGATAGACCACCAAGGAGGAGCCCAAAACAAGGCACAGGTCGCACTCTCGGGAACGGCGCTCTGCCTCCGCAGTCTCCTTAATCGGCATTGGCTCCCCAAAGGAGATCGTGGCTGACTTGAGTATCCCCCCACAATCATCGCAAACAGGCTCCTCCCCCCCCTCCTCTAACCTCTTGGCGATCTCCTCTATGGAATAGCGTTTCCTACAGCCCAGGCACTTCACAAACTTAATGGTGCCATGAAGCTCAATGACTTTCTCCTCAGGCACCCCGGCCTTTTGATGGAGGCCATCCACGTTCTGAGTGATCACACAATCAAGCTTCCCCATTTTGTCTAGCTCGGCGACGGCATAGTGGGCAGGATTCGGCTGCACCAGATCCATCATGCGGAACATGCTGAACATCTGCCAGCTTCTCTTCCTCACCTCCGGGTCTTTGAGAAACTTCTGGTAGGTGAAATCGTCGGGGTTATATTTTGTCCAGAGGCCCCCGGGGCTCCTGAAATCGGGTATGCCTGATTCCGTGCTCACCCCAGCTCCAGTGAACACCACCACCTTCTTGGCACCGACGATGATTTCCGCCGCCTCCTCGATAAGCTCCTCTAATTCTTTCCCCATGGCTCTGCCTCCTCTTACATATTCTTGAACCGAGGGGGTCTCTTCTCGGCGAAAGCCTTGACCCCCTCCGCAGCATCCTCAGTTTTCGCCACCAGGGCGGCAAGCCCTCTCTCCAGGGCCAGCCCCTCCCCAAGGGTGAGATCCAGTCCCCGGTTTATCGCCTCCTTGGCATACCTCAGGGCGATAGGGCTGCGGGACACGATCTTTCTCGCTATCTCATCAGCTTTGGGGTAGAGTCCCTCTCTGTTCACCACCATACTTACCAGCCCTATACGAAAAGCCTCATGGGCATCGATGCGGTCGCTGGTGAGGAGTATCTGGAGTGCCTTCCCCCTGCCGGTCATACGGGGCAGGGTCTGGGTTCCCCCCGCCGCCGGGATTATGCCCAATGAGACCTCGGGCAGGCCGAATACGGCATCCTCAGAGGCAATCCTTATATCGCAGCAGCAGGTTATCTCCACACCGGAGCCCAGGACGTAGCCATGGACCGCTGCAATCAGGGGCTGTTTCAAGCCCAAGAGGCTTCCCCAGACATCGCGCTCCCACCTTACCTGGCGGGCGATGATGGGCGATGGGGCGGTGCCAAACTCGCTGAGGTCAGCGCCAACACAGAAGCCCTGCTCACCAGCCCCATTGAAGATCACCACCAGCACCTCGGGGTCGTCCCTGATGGCAGTGAGCACCTGATAGAAGTCATCGCGCATCTGGATGTTGTAGCGATTCATGACCTCAGGACGATTGAGGGTGACATAGGCGATGCCCTCTCTTTTTTCGTAGATGATGGTCTCGAAGGCGTTCATCTTTTTTATATTTTACCACAATCTTTGTCAAAAGGACATTTGGAGCTGATCTCGTTCAGATAAATAGGTGACACCTTCCTCTAGCGAGGCAGAAGCCCTTGACAAGCCGCTCTCTACTGGGGAAACTTACAGAGGAAGAAATGAAAGAAATCCTCCTTCACACCTGTTGTGGCCCGTGCGCCACATGGACGGTGAACCGGCTCAGGGAAGAGGGGTTTGATGTCACCGCCTTCTGGTATAACCCCAACATTCACCCCTTCACCGAGCACCGAAACCGCCTTGAGGCGCTCGAGACCTTAGCCCGGGCCATAGACCTGCCCCTCATCGTCTCCGAGGGCTATGAGATGATCGACTATTTCAGGGCGGTGGTGGGGCATGAGGGGGAACGCTGCGCCGACTGCTTTCGGCTGCGCCTGGGGAGGACGGCGGCGGTTGCCACGGAGAAGGGGTTTTCAGCCTTCACCACCACCCTCCTCATCAGCCCGTATCAAAAGCATGAGTTGCTGCGACAGATAGGGGAGGAGGTGGCAAGGGAGCATGGAATCGAATTTTATTACGAGGACTTCAGGCCCGGCTTCAGGGAAAGCCATCGCCTCTCACGGGAGCTAAATCTGTATCACCAGAAGTATTGCGGCTGCCTCTATAGTGAGTGGGAGAGATATGGGAAGGTGAAGATACCCTGAGATAACCTCTTAGGCTTATCTCATACCCTCTCCACCTCGACAGCTTCTTCGATACCCGGTGGCACAGGTTCGCCATGCTTCTTAAGGCTAGCGATATAGCCTTCGATGGCATCCTTGACCATAGAAAGCGCCTCTTCTTTGGTTTCCCCTTGGGTAACGCAGCCAGGTAGCGCCGGACAAGAGACGATATAACCCCCCTCTTCGGCAGGCTCTAAATAAACCAAGTACTTGGACAAGCTTTCCAACCCCCTTCCATATCCTCGCTCTAGAAGCCATTATAGCACGAGGATGGAAAAACAGAAAGGCAGCCCGGTTAGCACGCTTTACTGGAGTTGCCTCTACAGTGAGTGGGAGAGATATGGGAAGGGAGACATCGAGAAGATGTTATGAGAAATCTAGGCTTACTTTTCCCGTGCCTCGTCAAACCAAGGCTTGCAATGACCCAGGCCCTCCATAACCTCCCGAAGCTTGCCCTTAAGGTGCTTGCTCAGAAAGCGCAAAGCCTCTTTATCATCCTCGTCATGAAGGATGCGGTAAAGCTCGATTAGTTCCTCATCGCTTAATGCAAGGATGATAGATTTTTTCATTCGCTTACCTCACCTATCGGCAGTGGCTTACGAAAGGTGCCCCTGGTAGCCCTACAGAGCCATACCAAGCCCAGCATTATGGGGACCTCGGTGAGGACACCGACCACTGTGGCCAGGGCAGCCCCTGATGCCACACCGAAGAGGGTGGTTGCCACCGCTATGGCGACCTCAAAGTGATTGCTACCAGCGATAATCGCTGCCGGCGCTGCATCTTCATAAGCTAAGCGGAGAACTCTAGCTGCAACATAGGTAATAGCGAACACAAGCAATATGTTTACCAGTATCCCCACGGTTATCATCCCGATTATGGCCGGCAGCTCCACAATGAGGTAGCCTTGAAAGGTGAAAAGCACCACAAGTGTTATTAATAGAGCAATAATGGATACCTTGCCTAACGGGGGCACAAGCTTGGTCTCAAACCAATCCATGCCCTTTCTCTTGATCACCCACCTCCTCGTTATATAGCCAGCAACCAGCGGTGTCACGATGTATATCGCCACTGAGATCGCTATCGTCTCCCAGGGCACCGTTATCCCCGAGATGCCGAGGAGAAACATCGCCAGTGGGGCATAAAGAACCACCATCATCAGCGAGTTTATCGCTGTCATTACCAGGGTATGTCCCATGTTGCCTTTTGCCAGATAGCTCCACATCAAAACCATAGCCGTGCAGGGAGCCACGCCGAGAAGGATTAAGCCCGCCCTGTAGTCTTGGATCTGCTCCGGCGTCAGGAAGTTGGCGAAGATAACGCCGAGGAAAAGCCAAGCGAAAAGGGCCATGGTGAAGGGTTTCACCACCCAGTTGACGAACAGGGTGAGCGCTATCGGCTTGGGTGAGCGAACAGCCCCTTTTATTTCCTCCCAGCTTATCTGCACCATTATGGGATAGATCATGGCAAAGAGGCAGATGGCGATGGGGATGGAGATGTGAGCTACCTCAAGCCGGGCTAGAAAATCGGAAATCTGCGGGAAGAGCCTGCCCAGGCCTGTCCCAACTAGAATGCACAGGGCAACCCATAGGGTAAGATACTTCTCCCATAAGCCGAGTTTTCGCTCCTTTTCGGCCAAAGCTAGCTACCTTCTCCAGATTCTTCTTCAGCCTCCGCTTTACTGGATAGCCAGTGCCCCAGGGAGAGAAATTCCCCCCGGTGAAAAAGTATCTGAACCGCCAGCGCTAAAAGCCCGAAACCAAGCAACATGCTGTCTGCTGAAGCCAGGGGAACTGCTGTTCCAAAACACCCGCAGTAATTAATTTCCAGCCCTCGGGCCATGGCGGTGATGTGGGCAATAACGAAACTGAGCACCAACAAACCGCTGACCGAAGCGCTAATTCTGAGGAATAGCCCCACGACTAAGAAAATCCCCAAGGCGAGTTCCAAAGGGGGCAGAATATAGCCATAGGCAGTTGCCAGGCTGTGAGGCAGGATGTGGTAGTGGCTGATCTCCCATATTAAAGTTTCGATGTAGGGCAGCTTGGCCACGCCAGCGAAGATGAAAACCCCGCCCAGCGCTAGCCGGCTGGCCAATGTGACATAGGGGTGGAGGAGCCGCCGCCCTATCTGCTTAGCCCTGACCGTGATGGCACCCATCTTCATTCACTCTTTGAACTCGAGGTCTCCTTTTCTTGCCTCCAGCTCCTGTTTCACCCTGGACAAGATATCCCACCGGGCCACAATCTGCTGCACCTTATCCCTGCCACCGGGAAAGCTTATCGCTCCTTCAGGGCAAAGGCTGCCACAGGTCTGGCAACCCACCATGCAGTTGTAGGGGTAAACGACCTTCGCCTTTCGACGCCTATAGTCATAGCGAAAGACCCCACGACCGCAGGAGGTGACACAAATACCAGAACCTTTACACTTCTCCTCGTCAATAGTGGGATACCACTCGATCTCCTTTCTATCTACTCCATGCCAGAGGTCGAATTTTGGGTCAGGCACGAGGCTCACCTACCTTTCTTGAAAATATCCACAGGGCTCTCGCCCCGCGTGTCCAGATGCGACTTAAGCCTTCCCCTTTGCGATTTGGCTACCTTATCATAGACCGATTTCTTCAAGAACCTGAGGGCTTCTTTCTCATCGCGGTCGATTATGATCCTCTGAAGCTCCACCAGTTCCTCTTCCTCAAGGGCGACCGCTGTTTTTCTAGCTTCAAGCATGATACACCTCAGGAGCTGATTACCCTTTCCAACAGGGCCTTGTAGATAGTCTTTCCTCTCACTCTGGTAATCGCCTTCTTATTCAGCCCTTCTCTTATGAAGAGAGAGCCCAGCTCTTTACTTCTTAGTCTTTTCTTCCTTATCAAGGGCATTGATGACGAACTGGGTAACCTCCGCCTTGTTGGGCACCTGGCCGGAGGAGACCAGCTCCTCATTCAACACCAGGCCTGGCGTGGTCAGGATGGGGTACTCCACGATCTTCTTAACGTCCTTGACCTCCTCGATCGTGGCTTCTACCCCGAGCTCCTTTACCACCTCCTGCACCGTGCTTCCCAACTGATGACATCTGGCACAGCCCGGTCCTAGAATCTTGATTTTCATCTTTTACCTCCTCTTTTGGATTTATTGCGTTATCAGTCCAAATATATATCCTGAGATAGTGGCCATGACCACCGTCAGGGCGATGTATACCAGGGTCTTCTTGAACCCCATGATGCTGCGGATGACCAGCATGTTGGGTAGCGATAGTGCTGGGCCTGCCAGTAGGAGCGCCAGCGCTGGCCCCTTGCCCATGCCCAGGTCCATAAAGGCCCTTACTATAGGAACCTCGGTAAGGGTGGCAAAATACATCAGTGAGCCCAGGAAAGAGGCGACGAAGTTGGCAAGAAGGCTGTTGCCACCCACCACGCCTGACACAACCGACTCAGGAACGGCAACAGTGATGATTCCGGCAGCAAATACCCCCACTAGAAGCCAGGGCACTATCAGCCTGACGAAATGAAGCGTCTCCTTCATCCACTGCACCAGTTCGCCCTTCCGAAACCAGCGCCACAGGACGACGGCCAGTATAGCAATCAGAACCCCGGTCGCAATCCATTGTTTTGTGGCGGCAAAGACCAGGATGCCCACCAAGGTTCCGAAGAATACGATCTGCTGCCACCAAGGTTTCCCCTCTGGGTCTGAAGCAAGCAGGGCGAAGGCCTCGGCATCCTTGGCGGTTTCCTCCTTGCGGTAGATGGTAGCCATAATGAGCCCTATCACTACAGCGAAGATTATGGCGCCGATGGCACGCCCAGCCCCCAGATCATAGCCCAGCAGCCGTGCCGAATATACGATGGCCAGTACGTTGATCGCTGGCCCGGAGTAGAGGAAGGCGATTGCTGGCCCCAGGCCAGCACCTCTCTTATATATCCCGCCGAACAGGGGGAGCACCGTGCACGAGCAGACGGCAAGGATTGTGCCCGAGACCGAGGCCACGCTGTAGGATAGAAGCTTCTTGGCCTGCGGTCCGAAGTACTTGAGTACTGCCCCCTGGGATATGAAAACGGCGATAGCACCGGCTATGAAAAAGGCGGGCACCAGGCAGGTGAGGACATGCGCAGATAAGTACTGGAGCAAGCCATTAAGCCCACCTCTCAGGAGTTCAATAAGGATGTCCACAGTGTTTCCCTAAATGCGCATAGCCGCTTACAAAGCTGAAAAAAAGAAAAAACCTATTTAGTCAATTCCCGAACGCAACCAGGCCCTACTCTTACTGCTGTCTTGAGTCGCTCCCGGTCGCCTGCTACCGTTTCATTGCCTGACAGGGCCTTGTCAACAATGGTGACGAGTTGCCCCAAGTATTCCTTCGTGACCTCCTCATTTATGGAATAGAGCGCCCACAGACCATCACGCCGGACCTTGAGGAAGCCAGCATCGTAGAGGATTCCCAAATTACGGGAAGCTCTGGTCTGGGAGATACTAAGTGCCTGCATCACCTCGCAGACGCAGCACTCCCTCTCCAAAAGCAGGCTCAGGATTCTGAGCCGGGTCTCGTCGGATAGGGCCTTGAACGCCTTGGTTAATTCTCGCATTTGACCCCCCAAATTAATATATGCGCATTTCCACATATATTATGCCAAAATAAAAAGCGCCTTATATTAGTTACTTTTCGCTCTCGTCTTTAAACCTTTCCTCAAACTCGGAACGGGTCTTACGAGCAGACTCTCTTCCTTCCTCGACAGCCTGCCTAATATGCTCCCTCACCCTTGCTAGAAACTCGCCTCCCCTCTCACGCGCCACAGTGGCAAATTCACTTGCTCTGCCGCCTGGCCCTGTGCCCCGCCCCCTAAACCGCTGGCGCATCCGCCCCGCGATCCAAATAGCGAGCACCGAGCCAATAACCCCTCCCAGGATGAGCCCTATTAGAAAGCTTCTATTCTTCCCAGCCACTTCTCTCCCCCCTTTTTCTCCTGACGGGTCCTGAGATAAACTCCAAAACCTTAGCTATCCCTTGCAAAACGCTGGCGATGCTGGCCAGAGGCTTAACTATATCCTTTGACACCGCGGAGGTGATGCTCCGAATAATCTCAACGGTCTCCCTCCCCGAATCGAGGATGGCACGAATCCTGCGGAAGATCAAAAAGGCGATGATGGAAAGGAAGATCGTTGCCCCGATCCCCAGTATGGCAATGATGACTATAAAGAGATCACGCAACTCTGCCAGAGACATTCATCACCCCCTTGAGCCCTATTATACTATGCTGCAACAAGAAAAGCAAACGGGATCTATCATGGGACGGTTACCCTCGTCCCCCGATAAATTGGGGCGCTTCGGTTCGGGGAGAAGCACACCCTTATGCGCCTCCTCAACCTACCTCTTAGCTCCACTTCCATACAAATCCCGCCTTCACCGATTCAAGCTTGAGAAGCCCCTGCTGAACCAGCCGCCCCAACTCCTCCTGAGCCATATCCAGGGGCACGGCAAGCCTTTGGGAGACCTTTTGAGCAAGCTGCTCCACCGGGTCGTCGGCATTCTTCATCCGCCCCACCCTCTCGATCACATCGCCCTTGAGCAGTTTCCAGACGAAGTCCACGCCGGCTCTTTGCCTCATCTCCTCTTTACATTTGGCATCCCCTGCCTCTGCCCTGCGCTTTACATCATCCATGACGTAAGCCACCGCCCGATCATAGTTGGCGATGAACTTCAGGGCCATTTCAGGCTTCATAGCAGCGGTCTCGGTAATAGGTCGGTTAGCGTCATACTTGGCCCAGTTTCGGGAGAGGATGCGCAGACCGTAGTCGGAAACCCTCTCATATAGCTCCGTTCCCGGCAGGGGAGAGAGCAAGTGGAAGCCATATTTAGCGCCATAATCGCTGTCCAGCTCCTTGGCAAAAGCCAGCGACTGCTGTGCTGTCTCCGGGATCTCACCAGGCAGGCCGAGGATGAAGGAGTTAAAAACCTTGATACCGGCCTCAGTGGCAAGCTTCACCCCTTTCCTCACCTTATCCAGGGTGATCCCCTTCCTGATAGTCTTTAAGATATCCGGAGAGGCTGACTCAACTCCGAAAAGGAGCCAGGCGCAGCCTGCTTCTTTCATGCTCTTTAGTAAATCCTCAGTTACGGTATCAGCTCTGGCAAAGCCATTCCATTCGAACTTAAGACCGCGCCTCATGATCTCATCGCAGACACCTTGAGCGTGGCGATGGTTAAGGGTGAAGGTATCATCGACAATGTTTATCTTGAAGCCAAGCTCTTTATGGATATACTCTATTTCATCGACTACCAGCTTTGGGTCACGAAAGCGGACCCGGCGGCCGAAGAGCCTGGGCCCGGAACAAAAGATGCACTTATAAGGGCAACCCCGGCTGGTGATTACAGTGCAGGGAGCGTCAATGGCGCGGTACCTGGAGAGTGGTAGAAGATGGCGCGCCTGGAGGGGGAGCTCATCCAGGTCCTCGATGAGGGGGCGAGGCTCCGTTTTTACCACCCTTTTATCCTCACGGAAAGCGATTCCCGCCACCTGCCGAAAGTCATTGCCTCTTTCCAAGGCCCTTACCAGCTCGACCAATGTCCTCTCCCCCTCTCCAATGACCAGCACATCGACCCAAAGGGCATGAAGGAGGGTCTCCTCCAGGGCAAAGCTGGCATGGGGACCACCGAGAACCGTAACGATACGGGGGTCGAAATCCTTACACACCTTAAGCATCCGGGCAGCAGTGGGGTAATTCAGGGTTACGCAGGTAAGACCGACAAGCTGAGGCTGATACTCCTCAAGCTTTTGCCTGATCTTGCTCGGTGAGTTCTTGGCCACCAACAGGTCCAGGATCTCAACCTCGATGTCTTCTTTTTGCAGCACCGCGGCAAGATAGCTCAAGGAAAGCGGGGGGATCGGGTTCTCTTCAAGGGGATAGGGTGTGCTCATGAGAAGAACACGCATTGGAATTACCTCCTGGCCTTGTGATTGTTTCCCCTTATTCGTGCATTATATAGCAAATCACGCCCTTTTGGCTAGACTGTTTTATGGCTGCTTGGTCAATGCGCCAAATGTCGGTGCTCCTCGTCAGGACTGACATTATGGTCATGTTCACTGCCTACGAATAAGAGGGGGAAGATTATATCGCTCAGGCAGCAGGGGAACCAGACAGCGACGAATAGTATTATGAAAACTAAAGGGAGCAGCGGAACCCAACTCTCCACCACCCCGAAGGAAGTGAGATAAAACAGCGACGCCCAGGTGCTGACCAAAACATGTCCCGCATGGAAGAGCCTGGTGTTGGGCCTCCAGAAACCGATGGCGATACCTAAAAAAGCCGATGGATTTACCAGCCACCATTCTTCGATAAAGCACAGGTGAAATTCCATCTCGGCTCCAATAAGCACGCCTCCTAGATAAGGCAGTACAATATCGCTCAACGTACATATACCGACCGATCCGATGTAACCAACCAAAAGCGCAGTCAGAACCTTACGCCTATATAATCGGTAAATGGCCGTGGTCACCAGTGCGCTCAGTATAATATGGGCCGGATGAAGGGTATCAAAAACGATCTCGGAAACACTTGAAGAAACACCACCAAAGACTATCGCCACCATAACAATGATCCCTGTGACCGCCCCAAAGGCAGTGAAGGGAGCATGCCTCTTGAGTTCATTTGCTATCCGCTTGACCATTTTCACTTTTCCTTTAGCTGACCGGGGGTTGGCATATCGATGTGACGCTAGCCCTCTGCGGCATCAGATAGCCAATTGATAGTTACTTTCAATACCAAGGTTAAAAAATAACCCCGATGCATCGGGGTGTGAAAAATCTATACTATATTCTGACAATCCCGGCAGTGGCCGAGAAACTCAAGAAGATGGCTTCTAATCTGAAAACCGGTCTCCGTAGATAACCTCTGCTCCAGTTCACCAAGTTCGCAGTCGGTAAAGTCAACAACCTTGCCACATTCGGAGCAGATCAGATGATGGTGATGCTCTGAAGGTCTTCTAACCAAATAACTGCGGCAGCTACCTCCAGCGTGCACCTCACAGATAAGCCCAAGCTCGGTGAGTATTCCAAGGGTGCGATAGACGGTAACCAGCCCAATACCAGGATGCCCCTGATGCACCCTCTCATACACGGCTGCAGGGGTAAGGTGGTCCTGACTATTGGCAAGGACTTTCAGCACCACCCGCCGTTGCGGAGTAAGTTTACAACCATGCTGCCTTAGTGCAGCTACCACCTTTTTCTCTGTAAGTCTCATTTCAATAGTAAATGAAAGACATTTTCATTTAGAAGTATAGCAAATCTAAACCTCGTAGTCAATAGCCTGTCCAATACCTTATTGACACATCACCCCCATCCTTTACATAACCAGAAAAACAATTCCTATCTAATTAGCTTCGAATTGTTTCCCGATAAAATAATAGCACATCAGAGCCCTTTTTCGGCAAGGAAGGCTATCAGGTCGGCGACGCGACAGCTATAGGCCCATTCATTGTCATACCAGGCGAGCACCTTCACCATATTACCCCCAATCACCATCGTCGAGGGGGCATCGAAGATGGCGCTTGCGGGGTTCCCCTTGAAGTCCAGGCTCACCAGTTCTTCCTCACAGAACTCAAGGATACCCTTCAGCGAGCCATCGGCAGCCTTTCTGAAGGCATCATTCACCTCATCAACCGTCACATCCCGCTTTAGGTCGGCAACGAAGTCAACCACAGAGACGGTGGGCACCGGCACCCGATAGGCCATGCCGTGAAGCCTTCCCTTAAGCTCGGGGATGACCACGGTCACCGCCCTGGCCGCGCCAGTGGTAGTGGGGACGATGTTCATCGCCGCCGCCCGCGCTCGCCTCAGGTCTCTATGATACATGTCCAGTATCCGCTGGTCGTTGGTGTAGGCATGGATGGTGGACATCAGCCCCTTCTCGACCCCAAAGGCTTCGTGAAGCACCTTGACTACAGGGGCGATGCAGTTGGTGGTGCAAGAGGCGTTGGAAATGATGCGATGCCTGGCGGGGTCGTAGTGATTCTCATTGACCCCGAGGACAATGGTCACATCCTCCCCCTTCGCTGGCGCTGAAATGATTACCTTCTTGGCACCGCCTTTAAGGTGAGCCGCAGCCTTAGCGGCATCGGTGAAAAGCCCCGTGGACTCCACCACTACCTCAACCCCATACTCAGCCCAGG
>JACUUT010000015.1 GCA_014859165.1 Dehalococcoidia bacterium | reverse complement strand
GAGCGGCGATACGGTCGGGTGACCGAGCTATTTGGGGGTGGCTGGCTGGGGCTGGGAGCTGGGGAATGGACCGATGATACGGCGATGATGCTTTGCATCGCCCGCAGCATCGTGGGAAAGGGGTGCTTTGACCCTCAAGATGTCGCCCTAAAGTTTCTGGGTTGGTTTCGGGCGGGGGCTTTGGGGATCGGGCGCACCACCTGTGTCGCCCTTGAGGCATTGAGCACTGGCGCCCCTTGGCAGGATGCAGGAAGGATCGCCCATGAAAGGCTTGGGGGGCTCTCCGCGGGTAATGGCAGCATCATGCGCTGCGCCCCCATTGGTCTCCTCGATTTCAAAGACCCGCAGAGGTTGATCAGGGACAGCATCAATAGCTCACTGATTACCCACTGGGACCCAATGGCTTGCTGGGGTGCAGCAGCACTAAACCTGGCCATCTCCCAGCTACTTTGTGATGATAAGGGCGACCTCCCAGACAAGATCGGGGGTAAAATCGAACAACCCGAGGTCAGGCAAGCGGTGGCTAAGGTCGAAATAATGAAGCTGGAGGATGTGGTGGCTTCGGGCTTTGTCCTGGATACCCTTCAAGCTGCCCTCTGGTGCTTCTTGAACACCTCCTCTTTTGAGGATGCCCTGCTGGCTGCGGTGAACCTGGGAGGGGATACCGACACCATCGGGGCGGTATGTGGCGCCCTGGCCGGAGCCTGCTACGGGATGGGGGAGATACCTTCAAGGTGGCAGCAGAAGCTTGCGGGCAGGGTGGAGATAATCGAGCTAGCTGAGAGGATATACGAGCTGGCGCAGGCAGGAAAATAGAGGAAAAGGTAACAAAATGGGGGTTGACAAGGGTTGACAAGAGGGAAATTATGTGGTAAATTATGAACACAGCAAGGTGGATAAGATATGATAAAATATTCTAAAATATTATAAGCAATAAACGACTCTTGCTGTTCTGTCAGTAAGAGTTAATAAACTCCTCCTGCTGTTCTGTCAACAGGAGGAACTGAAATCAAGCCCCGCTTTTAAAGCGGGGCTTGCTCTTCTATAGGAGTTTCAAGCAAGCAATTCTCAAGATATTCTGCCGTTAGTGGAGTTCGCTTGTCTGCCGCTTCCCTAAGCGTCTTAGCCCAGCCTTTCCCAGGCACGCACGCATTTTCCACCTTTTTGTTCGTATGTTCCCGAATATACTCAACAGCCTCTGCTAGGTCACTATCACCAGATACAAGAATTGCGATATCATATTCATTTCTCTGTGCTAAGGTAACCATATCTACAGCA
Source organism: Dehalococcoidia bacterium (assembly GCA_014859165.1). GTDB lineage: Bacteria > Chloroflexota > Dehalococcoidia > E44-bin15 > E44-bin15 > Kmv38. The sequence continues at coordinate 17,151 of JACUUT010000015.1, read as the reverse complement.
ATCCTTGTATCCACACCTTTCTGGATACGGATCTCATAATCAAACAGCGCCTTGCATTTTGGACACTTTATGTTGTGTGACCTTGGCACAATCCTCCCACGCCTGACCTGAAGGTTTTCAATCCATCCTAGTTTGTCAAGGAACCGCTGATGTCCTTTGCCTTTTGGGGAATCGGGGAAGGGACTTGGAGTTGTATAGTAATAAGCGCGCACCAATGACCGCCTTGCGACTAGCTTTCTAACTAAGCTCTCTATGTTCACTGATTTCTGTAAATGCAGCCCATCCTTTACAGCAGAATAAAGATTACCACCATCTATGAATACCATAACACGTTCTTCGGCCACTCACGCCTCCTCTTTAATATGCCAACTTATCCGATATTATACCCCAAATAGCAAGCTATTGCCAGCCATTCTAGGCTTTTAGCTCGCGGAGCCTTTGGGTAAAGCGAATCAGGTTATCGCGGAGGACCATCCCGATAATCCTTCCCTCCCGGACTACGGTTACCTGATTTAGATTCTCCTCGTCCATTCGCTCGAGCACACTGATGGCGTCATCGCCGGGACGGACCATCTTCAGGTTTTCCACGGGGGTCATCGCCTGCCCTGTGGTGGTGATGTCCCAGTATTCCTTGGGCACGTCCTTTATCTGGTGCAGGGTGAGTAGCCCTTGCACCATCTCTCCGTCGCTAACCATGAAGCATTGGCTTGATGTTGCGAAGAGCTGCCTCTGAACCAGTTCCCTGATGGTGATGTTGCGCGGAACCGAGGGAAGGTCACGGGTCATCACATCTTGAGCGGTGAACCCCTTTAGGGAATCGCGCAGCGTTGACTGGCGATAGGTCGTCCTGACAGCGCTGTTGAGGAAAAAGCCGATAAATATGAACCACAACCCATTGAACCAGCCACCTCGTAAGAAAAAGAGCATAAAAATGCCACCGAGGATAAATAAATATGAAACCCCATATCCAGCCATCGTGGCAATTCGTGTCGCTCGCATATAGTTCCCCGTAGCAAGCCAGACGATGGAGCGCAGCACCCTCCCGCCATCCAGGGGGAAGCCCGGTATCATGTTGAAGATGGCCAGAATGCCATTGATCATAGCCAGCCACCATGTCAAGGCTGCCAGATACTCGATGTTGAAACCGTTGCTTAACAAGAAAAGGCCGTAGAATAAAGCGGCGAGCGCCATGCTTGAGAGTGGGCCTGCGGCCGCCATCTTTAGCTCGGTGGTGGGGCGAGATGCCTCTTTTCCTATGTGAGCAACCCCACCGAAAAAGAAGAGGGTGATGCTCTTTACCGGGATGCCGCTTCTAATGCCCACGACACTATGCGCCAGCTCATGAGTCAGCACCGAGGCAAAGAAAAGGAGGCTGGTGATGAGGCCCAAAATCCAGTAGGCTGCGGGAGACCAGGAGTAGTCGTTTTCCTTAGCGAAATCGGGGAAGTAAGAGGAGGAGAGGAGCACCGTAATAAAGATGAAGATAAGAAACCAGCTATAGTCCAGCCTGAAGGGGATACCGAAGATCTTTCCCAGTTGAATCGCCCTACCCATTTTTTTCGACTTTAACCACTTTCTTTACCACCACATTACATCAGCGATTAAGCAGTGTCAATTGGGTCTTTTACACAATGGCATTGAAAGCGGAGATAGGTTTTTGTAGCGTAGCGACTAGGGCGAAAAGGTCGAAAAACCGATGAGCTTATAGGCTAACTTTGCTGCGAGGAAGGCGCAGGATGAGGGTCCCTCCCGGGGGCAAAGCTCTACCAGGTCGAAGCCCACAATGCGCTTTTCTTGCGCCACATGCCGTAATATCCTCAATATTTCATACCAGCTCAGGCCCCCGGGCTCCGGGGTGCTCACCGCTGACATTATCGATGGGTCGAGAACATCCAGGTCGATGGTTATATAAACCTCCTCAGAGAGGGCGGCGACAATTGCCTTCTCTTCCAAAGGGAGGCCCTGAGCGAAAAAGGGGTGCATCTGGTGCTGCGCCAAAAACTCGTGCTCCTCTAGGCTCAGACTGTGGATGCCCACCTGAGCAATGGGGCAGCACTCGATCACCCTCCTCATCACACAGGCATGGCTATATTTTGAATCCTCATACTCATCGCGGAGATCGGCATGGGCGTCTAGCTGCAATACCGAGAGGCGATCAAATCTCTCCCTGAAGGCTCGCACCATACCCAGGGTAAGCGAGTGTTCCCCACCGAGCATCACTACAAACTTCTTTTTTCGAATGAGGTCCCTGGCTACTTTATAGACGCGCTCCACTGTCTGTTCCGGCCCTCTCATGGAAGGCTTGAGCTCAGGGAGGCTATGAATCCCCACAAGGTAACTCTCCCGGTCAAGCTCATGGTCGTAAAGCTCCAGATATTGGGAGGCATCGATGATCGCCATGGGGCCATCCCTGGAGCCGCTTCGCCAGTCGGTGGTGCTGTCATAGGGGATGGGGAGGATCACTACTTTCGATGTTTCAAAGTCGGCATATTGGGGAGGGAGGGAAGCAAAGTTTCGCCGAGGGTAAAAAAAATCCTTTTCCATCCCTTTCCTCAGAGGATGGCGAGATCTCGCCCCAAGATAAAGGAGGGCTTCCTTCTATTTTCGATTATCTTGGTGATTCTTTCGCCGAGGGCGCTTACCATAATGGGAAGGGCGATGGTGGCATCGGAGTTTATAATGACAGTTTTTGCATCAGGGGCGATCTTCCGCCAGGAGCGGGCTTCATCAAAGGTGCAGCCACTGAGTCCCCCCCATTGTGGGGAATCGGTGGTGATCTGAATGGCGTATTCATGCCCCTTAAGTTTCTTGTCGAAGATATAGCCGCAAAGCTCTGCCTGCTGTATGAAATTCTTCGGCGTCCCGCCGCCGATGAAGATCACCCCTGTAGAGGGGGCTGAGCAGTCGATCTGGATCATCTCGATAATGTCTTTAATCACATCGAAGAGGAGGTGATTTCCCCGTTTCACCCGCGCTGCAGCGAGCGCTGTGCCAAAGACGCTATCCCCAGGGGCGGGACAGTAGATGGGGAGGTTAGCCTTGGCAGCGGCAGTCAGAATCCCCTCCTCCTTCCCCTGAGTTGAGAGCGCTTTACCCAATAAAAAAAAGAACTCCCTAGTGCTATAGGCTTGGTCTTGTTCTAGAGCACTAGAGAAATCGATGACAAACTCCTCCGTCTTACCGAATTCCTCCTCCGAAGCAAGCACATCGTGGATTCGATAGAGCTTTGAGTTCGCCAGCTCTCGGTCATCGTCTCGGGCATCACCCTGCCAGTGAAACCTCCCCAAGGTCTCGTGGAGGTCGTGGAAAAGATTGGCCCCGGTTGATACCAGGCAGTCGATGAGGCGGTTTTGGATGAGGTAGACCATAACATGGCGCATCCCCGCCGGGATCATGGCTCCCGCCAGTCCAAAGAAGATGGTGGCCTCCCCCTCTAGCATCTGGGACCATATCTCCACACCGCGTGACAGATTCCGCGCCTGGAAGGATGTGCCTGCCATCTTTTGGACCAGCTCAGAGACAGAGCATCCTTGAGATATAGGGAAAGGGGTTACTTTCTTCATTTTCCTTGACCCTGATCTATCGGGGGATCGCTTTCGATTCCACCCTGATAAGATCGGGGGAGTGTTCCAGGCCTCTATTGAGGAGGTAAATCTTTAGCTCAGCGAGTTCAAATCTAGCCTCGAAGTCGCAGGTCACCTGCTCTGAGTCGAAGTCCTTACAGGAGAATACATCAATATTGACAAGGCCTCTTTCAGGGAAGGTATGGATGCTGATATGGCTCTCAGCGATAAGGACAAAGCCCGATATCCCCCAATCCTCTGGTTTTGAGCCTGTATACCTGAATACACAGGGAGGTGCCACTTTAGTCATTCCAATTTGAGAAGGGTAATGGTCGAGGAGCTGATGGATCAGCTCCTCACTCTCCAGCATCTCTCGATTGGCCCCAAAACCATCGATAATCAGGTGCATCTCAACCCCTTTCTTTTGAACAAAATAAAACCACCCCCCGATTTATCGGGGAGACTGGAGTTTAATAGATTGTCAAAGCTCAGGCTTTAGCCGGGAGGCTTATCGCTTAACCCCGGTGCTCTCAAGGAGTTTCCCCTCGTACCATTTATCCAGGTCTTCTTTTCTAATGCGATAGGCTTTCCCGATCTTTGCCGCGGGGAGCTTCCGGTCGCGGCACCACCGTTGAATGGTGGGCTTGCTCAACTTCAGAATTCTGGTCATCTCCTCCACAGACAATAATTCATCTTCGTCCACAAAGAACCAGTCCTCCCCTCACAGGCCCCGAGGCCGACAGGTCGGCCGACACTTCGGCCTACATCAGGGCACCAACATTTTGATAATAGTAACACACTTTTGCGCATAATGCAATACTTTTGGTTTAGAACTTTACGGTCTCTGAGGGGGTATTTGAGTATGAAAGCAGCACTTTTCTTAGCTCGAAGAGGGCGTGGTAGGTGGCGCGACGCTTCACCTCTTGGCGAAGCGGGGGATAAATCCCGAAAATAAGCCGTTTCTCCCTGCCGTCGTCGATGGCGATATGGGCGGTGCCCACAGGCTTTCCCTCGACCTGGGTGGGACCGGCAACCCCCGTTATGCTCACACCTATGTCAGCGCCCAGACGATGCCTTGCCGCCTCCGCCATGTCCCCCGCCACCTCGGGGCTGATGGCGCCATGCTGGGCGAGGAGAGCGGCATCAACACCATAGGAGATCTTCGCCCCATTGGTATAGGCGACCAGCCCTCCTTTGAAGTAGCTGGAGCTTCCGGGGACATCGGTTATGGTATTGGCGAGGAGACCCCCGGTGCAGGATTCCATGGTAGCGAGAGTAAGACCCTTTTCGCTGAGAAGGCTTCCTACTACGCCCTCCAGGGTTTCATCATCGCAGCCCCAGATGCTCTCGCCGAGAAGGGAGCGGATGTCACTTTCCATTTGGGCGATCATCTCCTCGGCCTCCTCCTTACTCTGCGCCTTGGCGGTGAGGCGCAGGTGGATGCCGTCAGGCTTGGCATAGACGGCAAGGGTGGGATTGGTTGAGGACAGGAAGGGGCTCACCATCTCATCTACCGCTGATTCGGCAAAGCCGAAGGTCTTGATGGTTCGCGAGAGGATGATCTCATGCCCTAGCCTCACCCGCAGCCTCCCCGAGATCTCCTTCTCCCACATGCGCTGCATTTCGCTAGGAGGGCCGGGCATGGCGATGAGCAGTCTCCCTTCCCGCTCCACCCACCAACCGGGGGCAGTGCCCCTGGGATTGGGGATCGCCTGAGCCGAGGGGATGAGTGTCGCCTGCTTGATATTGCACTCCGGCATCTTGAAGCTGCGAAATGAGAAGAACTCCCTGAGCCCTCGCTCAAGGTCGGGGTCAACGCTCAATTTCTCGCCCGTCATCTCGGCAATGGCCTCTCTGGTGAGGTCATCCTCCGTGGGTCCCAGTCCTCCTGTGGTGAGCACGAGGTCGGAGCGATTCCAGGCCCGTTCCAGGCACTCCTTCAACCGCCCAAGGTTATCGCCCACCTGGGTGACCCAGAGAAGGTCGATGCCCAGTTCGGGGAGCTTTGAGGCAAGGTAGGAGGCGTTGGTATCGGTTATCTCCCCCAGAAGGAGCTCGGTGCCGATAGAGATTATTTCGGCCTTCATCTATTCCTCTTTTTGCATTATTTGAATGGCGTTCTCGGCGGCTCTCTTTCCTGAGAGCAGCATGGCGCCGAATGTGGGGCCCATGCGGGGCAGCCCATGAACCGTGGCCACTGCCATCCCGGTGACGATGAGCCCGGGGTAAACCTCCCCCGTCCTCTCCACTACCGCATCCTCAGATCCCTCGATCCAGAGCGCCCCCTCACCTTTTGTCTTGATCAAGCCCCGCTGCTCCAGCTTCTTCACCACGCTGGCATCGTGGCCTGTGGCATCAATCACTATCTTCGCCTCCAGGGGCACCGGGTCGAGGGCGGCGATCTCTTTAGGCAGGTGGGTGATGGGGCTCCAGTTGACCACTATTCCTGCCATTCGGTTATCCTCCCTGAGGATCACATCCTCAAGGATGGTCAGGGACAGGAATTTCACTCCCTCATCGCAGGCGGAGGCAATGAGCCTGGAGCAGGCATGGGGGGCGTCGGCAACATATAGCCCCTCGCCAGCCTTCTCATGCGGAACCCCCAGCTCATCGAGGACCTCTTGCGCTGGAGCTCTGATGGTAAGCTTGTTCATGAAGTAGCCCCCGATCCAGAACCCACCCCCCAGGTAGTTGTTCCTCTCCACAATGAGAACCTTTATCCCCTGTTGGGCAAGCCCCCTACCCGCCATGAGCCCGCTGGGTCCGCCACCAACGATGATTACGTCGCTCTCGGTATATTCCTCAAACTGGCGGAGAAAGCTTCTGACGATAGCTCTGGTAACATCCTTCTCCGCTACCGGATGGAATATGGCCATTTAGTTTCTCCTTTCTGTTTCTAATGCTTATTTTAACACTTACCTTGCGTATTGCCCAAGAAGCTGGCCACCAGCTCCAGGGCGCAGTAGTCGCCGCACATGCTACAGGCAACCCCAGAGGTGGCAAGTTGGCTGTGCACCTGGCGGGCTTTAGCCGGGTCAAGGCATAGTCTGCTCTGTTCTTCCCAGTCAAGGTTCTTGCGCGCCAGGGACATTTTCTTATCCCATTCCCAGGCGCCCTTCACACCGTTAACGATATCTGCGGCATGGGCGGCGATGCGGGAGGCGATCACCCCCACCTTCACATCATCGGGGCCGGGCAGGCCGAGGTGCTCTGAAGGGGTCACATAGCACAAAAAGTCGGCGCCCGCCATTGCGGCGATCGCTCCGCCGATGGCGCCCGAGATATGGTCATAGCCGGCGGCGATGTCGGTGACCAGCGGTCCCAGCACATAGAAGGGGGCCCCTTTGCAAAGACTTTTCTCTAGTTGAACATTGGTGGTAATCTGATCCAGGGGCACATGCCCCGGCCCCTCCACCATCACCTGAACCCCAGCATCCCAGGCGCGCTCCACCAGTTCCCCAAGTATCAAAAGCTCCTCCACCTGCGCTCGATCTGTGGCATCGGCGAGGCTGCCGGGACGCAGCCCATCGCCCAAACTTAGAGTTACATCGAATTTCCGAGCGATCTCCAGCAAGCGGTCATACTGCTCGTATAGAGGGTTCTCCCGCTCATTATGGAGGATCCAGCCTAAGAGGAAAGCCCCCCCTCGGGAGACGACATCGGTCACCCTTCTCTGGCGCTTTAGTCGCTCAATCGCCGCGCGGGTGACCCCACAGTGCACCGTCATAAAATCCACGCCCTCCTCGGCCTGCCCTTCAATCACTCGAAAGAGGTCATCGGTAGTTATTGCTACAATGGACCCCCTCCTCTCGATGGCCTCGATGCCCGCCTGATAGATGGGAACGGTTCCCAGGGGGATGGAGCTTTCTTTGAGGATAGCGCGGCGGATGGCGGTGAGGTCGCCACCGGTGCTCAAATCCATCACTGTATCAGCCTTATACTCGATAGCAACCTTCAGCTTCTCAAGCTCGCTCTCAATATCGCTGAAGTCTGTGGAGGTGCCAATATTGGCATTTACCTTCACCCTTAACCCCTTGCCTATGCCACAGTAGTGGCTCAGCTTATGGTTCCGATTTGCGGGGATTATTATAGTCCCCTTGGCCAACCCCTGCTGAATAAACTCTGAAGCCACCCCTTCCGCTTCGGCGACAAGTTTCATCTCCGAAGACATGATTCCATTTCGTGCCGATTCTAATTGTGTCACCTCATCCTCCCTCTTTTCGAACTTTTGCCAGCTCCAGTAAAATCTCTACCCGCTTTCGGATTGCGTTCCTTTTCAGTGCCGTTCAAAATTAAATGACCAAGAGCCTAGGTTTTCGGTTCCAGACCCTTGGTCTTAGTAGTTCCGCTTCCCTACGCTCGCATTACCGAGATCAGGTTCGAGGGGTCAGCCGATATATCAGCTTCTCAGCCTTTGGGCTCCCCCGCGGTTACATAGATGATACTACAAAATGTTAAGAAGTGCAATATGCTTCAATTGACTCCGCTTAAAAGGTATGCTATCATCCTTTGAAAAGCAAGGCGGATTAGTGTTTGAGAAGGCAGGTTCTTATATCTATCCTGATTGGCGCTGCCTCTGGGATGCTTGCTGGGCTTACTGGTGTGGGCGGTGGCGTATTTTTGGTGCCCTTGATGGTCGGGCTCTTGGGTGTGGCGCAGCATCAGTCCCATGGCACATCCCTTGCGGTGATCTTCTTCATCGCCCTGGTCGGGGCAATCACCTATGCCACCCTCGGGCATATTCCGGGGAATATGGACTGGGCGCTCATTTTGGGGCTGGCTTTAGGGGGCCTGGTAGGGGTGGTATTGGGGGCCAGGCTGATGATGAGGGTGCCCGAAAGGCAGCTCAGGTGGATATTTGGCGCCTTTTTGGTATTCGTGGGCATTTATATGATCATCGCCTAGTTGGAGAGTTTAAGGATGAGCATTGCTATCGGGATCGGGATTGGGCTGCTGGCGGGAATGCTTGCCGGGATGCTGGGCGCTGGGGGAGGGGTGATATTGGTTCCGGGCATGGTTCTTTTGATGGATGTGGAGCAGCATACGGCGCAGGGGGTCTCCCTTGCCGTGATTACCCTAGTAGCATTAGCGGGCGCGATCACCCATTATCGCCAGGGGAATGTCAGGCTCGGGGTGGCGCTATGGGTCATCCCAGCAGCAGTCCTCTTCAGCTTTCTCGGTGGCACGGTGGCGGACATGGTGGATGCTTCACTTTTGCGACAGATCGTCGGTGGGCTGGTCATTATCGTTGGGATTTTTATGGTGACCAGAGGTTGGCGGGATAGACGAAGGTTAGAGTCGTGAGTGCACTGAGCGCGCTCTATAAAGAGATAGCCCTTTGTGAGGATTGTGAGCTCGCAAAGCATCGCACTAAGGTAGTGCCTGGTGAGGGTGCGGAGGATGCGGATATTCTCTTTATAGGGGAGGCGCCGGGTTGGTATGAGGATCAGCAGGGGCGCCCCTTTGTTGGTCCGGCGGGGCATTTCCTTGATGAGCTGCTCCGTTCCATTGGGCTGAGGCGCGAGGATGTTTACATTGGAAATGTGGTGAAATGCCGACCGCCGGCAAACCGAGACCCGCTGCCCGCTGAGATAATGGCTTGTCGAAAGTGGCTCGACCGCCAGATAGAGCTGATTCGACCCAAGGTGATCGCTACCCTGGGTCGCTACTCTTTGGTCCAGTTCTTCCCCGGCGACTCCATTGGAAAGGCCCGCGGCACGGCGCGAAAAAAGGAGGGGATAATCTACTTCGCTATGTATCACCCGGCCGCTGCCCTGCACCAAGGGAGCTTGCGTAAGATTATCGAGGAGGATATGCTTAAGATCCCTCCCCTCCTGGCTCAAGCAGAGGAGGTTAGGGAAGAGGAGCATAAACCCCAGCAGTTATCCATGTTCTAGGTAGACAGAAGATGGCGAAGTTTTTTCGAGCTTTTCGAATCTTTTGGTGGTTGGAATTAGTGCAACTGCGCTCTAGGTGGAGATGATGGCGAAGAATAAAAGAACGAATAGAACGAAAAAAACGAAAACTTCGCTCACCAGGCGCTTTTTTGCCTTTCTCCTCTCCCGCCCTGTGAGATGGCTGCTGCTTTTGGCCATTTTTCTGGCGCTCCTGTTTTCGCTGGTGGGGGCGTTTAACATCGCCGCTGGGGAGGTCCTTATTGACACCTTTGGGGTGGGGCTTATTCTGGTGGTGCTGGCGATGGTGTTTGTGGGCTGGATGGTGTGGCGACGGCGAATCCCCGGCTTCCTTCGAAGGTGGAACCGATGGCTTGGTGCCATTGCCTTTTCTCTCGCCCTTTTCGGACTTCTCGCTTTCTTTAAACCTCAGGGGGTGCTCCTTAGTGATGCTACTTGGGGGGGAAACCTGGGCAGGGTGATCCTTGGAGCGCCTGATGCCCTCGGTGCCCTGAGGCTTGTTGGCATAGTTCTTGTTGGCATCTTTCTGGTGGCGCCGCGGACAAGTTGGCGTTTTGTTTCGACCTCCACCTCCGCTTTGGCGAATTTATATCGTCGCTATCCGCTGCATAAATATCTTTGGGGCACCGCACCCAGGCTCTGGGTTTTCTATCAGCGCTATCCCTTACACCGAATCCTCACCTCCCGGTTTCAGCGACCCCCCAAGCCTACTGTGGAACCTGTGGAGAGGGTGGAGTATGAAACCCCCGGGGTGGTTGAGCCCGAGGCCGACAGGTCGGCCCAGATCGCGGAAACCCCTCCCCTCGTAGCTCAGGAAAAGGTCGAAAGAGTCAAAAAAAGCGGGATATGGCAATTGCCCTCTCTCAACATCCTAGTGCGCACCCCTGAGATCGAGCCCGCTCAGGTGGATACGGAGCGTGGGTCGAGGCTCATTGAGGAAGCTCTTGCTAGCTACGGCGTCGAGGCCAAGGTGGTTCAGGTGAATGTAGGACCCACCGTTACCCAATATGGCGTTGAACCCGGCTGGGACCGCAAGTTCAAGGAGATAAAAGAGAAGGATAAGGATGGCAATATCAGGGTGAGGCTTGAGGAGGTCTCCAAGACAAGGGTCAAGGTGGAGCGTATCGCCTCCCTGGCTAACGACCTCGCCCTAGCCCTCGCCGCCACCGCGATAAAGATCGAGGCTCCAGTGCCCGGGAAGTCGATGGTGGGGATTGAGGTGCCCAATTCGGTAGCTGGTGTGGTCAGCCTGAGGAGCATTATAGAGAGCGCCGCTTTCCACAAGCTCAGGGCCAAGACCAAGCTTCCCCTGGCTTTAGGCAAGGGGGTCTCCGGGGAGAGTGTGGTTGCCGATCTTGCCAAGATGCCTCATCTCTTGATCGCTGGGGCCACAGGAAGCGGCAAGAGCGTTTGCCTAAAATCGATGATCGCCACCTTTCTGTTTCACGCCACCCCGGATGAGGTGCGCTTCCTCCTCATCGATGCCAAAAGGGTGGAGTTGGTGGATTTCAATAATGTGCCCCATCTTGTCTCCCCGGTGATCGTGGATCGGGAGAGGGCTGTAGCAACACTGAAGTGGCTAAACAAGGAGATGGACCATCGCTATGACAAACTGGCCTCGGTGGGGGCGCGCGACATCGAAGGCTACAATAAAAATCCCAGGGTAAGTGAGCCACTCCCCTACCTTTTGCTCATCATCGATGAGCTTGCCGACCTGATGGCTGCCGCTCCCGATGAGGTGGAGCGCACCATCTGCCGCTTAGCTCAGCTTGCCCGAGCCACGGGCATTCATATAATTGTGGCCACTCAGCGCCCCTCGGTGGATGTGGTTACTGGCCTGATCAAGGCTAACTTTCCGGCGCGCATTAGCTTTGCTGTGGCATCCCAGGTGGACTCACGCACCATCCTGGATTCAGGCGGTGCTGAGAAGCTTTTGGGTCGGGGGGACATGCTCTTTTTGCCCCCCGATGCCGCCAAACCGAAGCGTCTGCAGGGGAGCTTTGCTTCCGAGGCTGAGATCGAGAGGCTAGTAAGCTTCTGGATCAGCCAGCGCCCTCGGGAGGTCTATGTCCCGCAACTGGTTGAAGAGCTGGCCCAAGCATCCCTTGGTGCCTCCGCTGGGGATCCCCTCTTGGAGATGGCAAAGCGTCTTGCCCAAGAGCATCGCCGCATTTCCACCTCTTTCCTCCAGCGGCGATTGGGCATCGGCTATCCTAGGGCGGCGCGGCTCATGGATCTCCTGGAGGAGCAAGGGGTGGTCGCCATCGGGGAGCCAGGGAAGTCTCGAGAGGTGCTGCATGAGTGAGGAAGGGAGGTAAATTAGTGAGGGATTTTTTTAGCTGGATTGTCGGTCAGCGTAAGGGAAAAGAGGAGAGGGGTGGTCTTGCTTTATTGGAGAACTGCCTCTATTGCGACATGGAGCTTTCCTCCTCCGAGTTCTATCAGCGCTATCGTCTCTGCCCGGGGTGTGGGTTTTATTATGTGCTCCCGGCATGGGAGCGGATCGATCTTCTGGCGGACGAGGGCAGCTTTATAGAGACAAACTATTCCCTGGCATCTCTTGACCCCCTTTCCTTCACCGGAGAGTCCTCCTATAAGAAGCGCGTCTTCGATGCCCAAAAGAGGACCGGGCTCCCCGAGGCGGTGGTTACCGGGGTTTGCCAGATCGAGGGCACCCTTACAGTTATCGTGGTGCTGGACTTTGGCTTTTTGGGGGGAAGCATGGGTTGCGTTGTCGGGGAGAAGGTAGCCCTTGCTTTTGAGCATGCCCTCAAGAAGAGGCTTCCGCTGGTAGCAGTGGTCTCCAGTGGCGGCGCCAGAGTGCAGGAAGGGGTGCTTTCCCTGATGCAGATGGCCAAGACCGCGGCCGCAGCCAAGCAGCTTCACGCTGCCGGCCTTCCCTTCATCTCCGTTCTGTCAAATCCCACTACAGGTGAGGTCTATGCCAGCTTCGCCAACCTCGCTGACATTATCATCGCTGAGCCCAATGCCCTTATCGGCTTTGCCCCGTTGCGGGTGGTGGAGCAGACCGAGGGCAGAACGCTTCCCCAAGATGCCCACACCGCTGAGTCCCATCTGAAACATGGGATGATCGACTGTGTGGTGGAGCGCACCGGGCTGCGGGAGCTCCTCGCCATCCTCCTTGACCTGCTCTCTTCCCAATACCGTTTAACCCTGAGGAGGAGGTTCGGGCCATATCCCCCCATAGTGCCTCACCGTGAGTCGGTATGGCAGAGTGTTCAATTGGCACGCCACGTGGAGCGCCCCACCTCCCTGGACTACATCGGCAGGATCACCTCAAGCTTTGTGGAGCTTCACGGCGATCGCTGCTATGGTGATGATGGCGCCGTGGTCTGTGGCTTGGGGGAGATCGGTGGGGAGGCGGTGGTGATCATTGCTCAGGAGCGGGGCCATGATGGCGATGAGAGGAATCGTGGACGGGCCTACCCCGAGGGCTTCCGTAAGGCACAGCGGGCGATGAACCTGGCAGCAAAATTTATGCTCCCCCTCATCACCTTTATTGATACCCCTGGGGCTTATCCCGGGCTGGACGCTGAGGAAAGGGGGGTGGGAAGCGCCATCGCCCAATGCCTCGCCCTGATGTCCGACCTACCCACACCGATAATCTCGGTGATCATTGGCGAGGGGGGTAGCGAGGGGGCGCTGGCTTTCGGGGTTGCCGACCGCATCCTCATGATGGAGAATGCCATCTTCTCCGTGATGCCTCCAGAGAGGGCCGCTGTCCTGCTCTATCGGGATGCTAAAAGGGCGAAGGAGGTAGCACCCGCCTTGAGGCTCACCGCTGAGGACTGTATAAAGCTCGGTGTGGTGGATGTCCTGGTGACTGAGCCTAAAGGTGGTGCTCACCTCGACCCCGATGAGGCAGCACGCCAGCTCAAGAAATTCCTCTTAAGTGAGCTGGTTCAAGTCCAGGGGGCCTCCCCGGGAAGGCTGGTCAAGGCACGCTATGATAAGTTTCGCAAGATGGGGCGCTACAGCTCCCGCATCAGCGTCGCTATCTCCAAAGAGCGGGCTGAAATTCAAGGCTATCTCTCTGAGAGACTGGAAGAGCTTAAGGAGTATCTCCCCTCGAGAGCAGAGGAGGTTCCTGCGCCAAAAGAGGAGAAGGAGATATAGCCAGACAGCCTTTTCCGTCTCGTTTTGAGCCCCCGGCTAATATACTAGGGCTTGGTGCCGATGACCAGTGACATGCGCAAAGCGGGAGGGGGAAGGGGCTTTACCAAGGGATCGACGAAGCCCACCTCTTTCATCCAGGCTACCACCTCCTCGCCGCTCCGAGACTGGCCTTCGCCAGTATGCACCAGCATGTTTAAGGAGAACAGGGCGGCGGAGACCGGGGAGGTACCATCAGCGTCGATCAAATTCTCCTGAACCACAGCCAGCCCGCCGCTGACCAAGGAGTGGTAGGCTTTGCCCAGTAGTAGCTTGCAATTATCCGGCCCCATGGAGTGCAATACCGCTGACAGCAGCACCACGTCGTTGTTCTGACCGAAGTCATCCTCAAAGTAATTGCCCACCCGGGTCGAGATGCGATCCTCCATGCCAAAGCTGGTTATCATTTCCTTGGCAATCTCTATTGCGTGGGGCAGATCGAAAACGATGGCCCTGAGGTTGGGATAATTCTTGGCTAGGAAGATGGAATAGGTGCCGGCCCCGCCGCCAGCATCGAAGAGCTGATGACGACCTGAGAGATCGAGATTATCCGCCAGCGCCTGGCCAGTAAGCATCGCCCGCTTGTGCATGGCCAGGATAAAGCTTCGTAGGGCTCCTGTTTCTAGCTCCCGGGTGGCCTTCAGCAGTACCGCTTGGTTGGTACGCACCGCCTCCTCGAGCCGCATCCAGCCATGCATGGTGTCCTCGGCATGGGCTATTATGTCACCCATATAGGTGGTCTTACCCCGGATCAGCAAATCGAGGGCTTCTGCCGAGTTGCGGTAGAGATCGCCCTCCTTATGGAGGAACCCCAAGGCGGCACAGGCGTTCAACAAGATGGCCATGGATCGGGGATGCGCTTGGCAGCGTTTGGCTATCTCCGGCGCGGAAAGCTGGCCTTCCCCAATAATGGTGAACACGCCCAAGCGGGTGGCGGTCATAAGAACCCGGGCTGGCTGCCAGCCCTGCATCGCCCGCAAGACAGGGTTGTCTCGGCTAAGGCTCCGTTGAGCATTTTCTGCCATCTCAAGCCTCTGGTAGTGTTAGCTAACGATGACCGACCTTCATCCGGCATCGCAACTTTACCATAGAGGCGACTTCTGGTCAACGAGGTCCGCAAGATCAGGGGTTAATCGATGGGCACGATATTTTCATCTACTTTGGCTTGCCTCTCAGGCGCTTGAGGATGGCGTCCCTATAGACCCTTGCCAGGCTCTTGCCATGCTGAGGCATCTTCTCCCGTTTCTTCCGCTGGCGTCTCTCCCGCCGCTCTTGTCTTGTCTCCTTGTTCACTCCATATCCCTTCTCAGCTCGATGATGCGGTCGCGAAGCAGCGCCGCCTTCTCGAACTCAAGATTTCTTGCTGCCATCTTCATCTGCGACTCCAGGTCCTTTACCAGGCGCAGCATCTCATCCCTGGGAAGAGGGGCCACGACATATGGGGCGTGGGTCTCCGCTACCACCCTAACTCGATCGGTAATATCCTTAATCGCCTTCTTGATCCCCTGGGGGGTGATGCCGTGCTTCTGGTTATAGGCTATCTGGATACTGCGCCGCCGCAGAACCTCGTCCATGGCCGCTTTCATCGAGCCGGTGATGGTGTCGGCATACATAATCACATGTCCATCGATATGGCGGGCGGCGCGCCCCATAGTCTGGATGAGCGAGTCGCGCGACCTCAAGTATCCTTCCTTATCGGCATCGAGGATGGCGACCAGGCTTACCTCGGGGAGGTCAAGCCCCTCCCGCAAGAGGTTGATGCCGACAACCACATCATAGACGCCCAACCTCAGGTCGCGCAGTATCTCCACCCGCTCCAGGGTCTCGATCTCTGAGTGAAGATAGTGGGTCTTAATCCCCATCTCCTTGAGGTAATCGGCCAGCTCCTCCGCCATCCTCTTGGTGAGCGTGGTTACCAGGCAGCGCTCCCCCCGCGCGATATGCGCCTTTATCTGCTCCATGAGGTCATCGATCTGCACCTTCGTCGGCTTGACCTCAACACTGGGTTCGAGGAGGCCGGTGGGTCGGATCAACTGCTCCGCTATCTGCTGGCTGTGCTCATATTCGTATGGGCCGGGCGTTGCCGAGACATAGATCGCCTGATCGATGTGCTCATCGAATTCGGGGAAGTTGAGCGGGCGATTATCCAGCGCCGATGGCAGGCGAAAGCCATACTCCACCAGCGTCTCCTTTCGGGAGCGGTCGCCGTGATACATCCCTCGCACTTGGGGCAGGGTCATATGCGACTCATCGACAAAGAGGAGGAAGTCATCGGGGAAGTAGTCGAGCAGCGTCCACGGCGGGCTCCCCGGTGCTCTTCGCGACAGGTGGCGGGAGTAGTTCTCCACCCCGGTGCAATAGCCAGCCTCGCGCAGCATCTCGATATCGTAGTTGGTTCTCGTCTCAAGCCTCGCCGCCTCAAGCAGCTTCCCCCGGCTTCTCAGTTCCTTGAGCCTCTCCTCAAGCTCGACCTTTATATCCTCGATTGCGGCCATCAGTTTGTCGTGGGAGGTTACGAAGTGCTTTGCCGGGTAGATGTCTATCGAATCCCGCTCCGCCAGAAGCTCGCCGGTTAAGGGGTCGACCTCCACGATGCGCTCGATCTCATCGCCAAAGAACTCCACCCGCACCGCCACCTCCTCATACGCGGGCTGCACCTCCAGCGTGTCGCCGCGGATGCGAAAGCGCCCGCGGGTGAAATCGATGTCATTGCGCTGATACTGCATGTCAACCAGTTGGCGGACAATCCGGTCTCTATTCCTTTTTTCGCCCTTGGCCAGGCTCACCACAAAGCTGTGGTATTCCTCAGGTGAGCCGAGGCCATAGATGCAGGAGACCGAGGCGACGATGATGACATCCTTTCGGGTGAAAAGCGCCCTCGTCGAGGCGTGGCGCAGCTTATCGATCTCCTCATTGATGTCGGTCTCCTTTTCGATATAGGTATCGGTTCGGGGGATATATGCCTCTGGTTGGTAGTAGTCGTAGTAGCTGACGAAGTATTCCACGGCGTTATCGGGGAAGAACTCCTGGAGCTCCGTGGCAAGCTGGGCGGCGAGCGTCTTGTTGTGGGAGAGAACCAGTGTGGGGCGCTGCACCCGCTCGATAACGTTGGCCATAGTGAAGGTCTTGCCGCTGCCGGTGACGCCCAAAAGCGTCTGGTGCTTATAGCCGCGCTCTAGCCCCTCCACCAGCTTATCCACCGCCTGCGGTTGGTCGCCGGTAGGTCTGAAATCTGAGACAATCCTAAATGGTGGCATTTTTTCGACCTTGTAAATTCGCCTTTTCGAGCTAAAGCCTCAATTATTATTTTAAGCCTTAGTCGGTATACAAATCAACTTCTACTTCCTGAGAATGTTTATCTGTCACCCTGAGCGATAGCGAAGGGTCTCTAGATTCTTCGCTTCGCTCAGAATGACAGGTAGGATTGCTGAACAATCTTTAAGGAGGAGAGTGAAGGAGCTCGAGCTTATAAAGAGCAGTAAGCAAGGCGACCTTGATAG
>JACUUT010000014.1 GCA_014859165.1 Dehalococcoidia bacterium | reverse complement strand
TCTAGCACACTCCTCCGCTTCCCCTCTGAGGGTCTCGATAGCGTGGGGCAAAGCGGGGAGGATCACCTCAAGGCATTCACGAACCGCCCGGGGGCTCCCGGGGAGGTTGATAATCAGGCTCCTCCCGCGAATGCCGCAGACCGCCCGACTGAGCATCGCCGTCGGTGTCTTCTTCAGGCTCTCGGCCCTCATCGCCTCGGTAAACCCCGGCGCAATCCTATCTAAAACAGCAAGAGTGGCCTCCGGGGTGACATCGCGCGGCGACAGCCCGGTGCCCCCGGTGGTGACGATGAGGTCGATGCCCTCCTTATCGGCCCACTCCACGAGCCTTTCGGAGATGACCTCATGCTCATCGGGGACAATATCGTATTTTACCGGGCGAGCATCAAGAGCGACAAGGAACTCTCTGATTGCCTTGCCGCTCTCATCCTCCCTCTCCCCTCGCGAACCCTTATCACTGACTGTGAGTATGCCTAGAGTGAACATCCTTTATTCAAGCCCCGCTGAAGCTGCTAGCACCTCCCACCGTCTTGCCTCGGCAAACCCATCGGGCTCGGCCCGCCAGAGGTGCTTGGCTTGCGAGACGACTGTCAATGAAGTCAAATTCATAGGTGCCGTTAGGCGCTATCAGAGCTGGATTAACCTCCTTAAAAGTTTTCGCTATCATATCACAGAAAAACTTCTTTGTAAACGAATTTTGAAAATTCGTGGGAAAAGGTATTGACAAGAGGGGGAAAATGTGGTAAATTGTGGATTAAAATGGGGAAAAAGGGAATCTTTGGGGATTAAGTTAGCATGTTTCTCGGCGAGTACGAATATAAGATCGACCCGAAGGGCAGGGTGGCCATCCCTCCCAGGTTTAGAGGGGAATTTTGGGAGGGCATTGTGCTTGCCAGGGGCTTGGAGCGATGCATCATCGCCTATCCCCCGTCGCTATGGAAGGAGACCGCCGAGAGGTTCGATGCCCTGCCTATCTCACGGAGCAGGGAGCGGAGGATCGGTCGCGTTATCTTCGCCACTGCCTTTAGCCTCGAGCTTGACGAACAGGGGAGGGTCGTTCTGCCACCATCGCTGCGAGAGCATGCAGGGATCAAGGAAACGGTGGTCATCGCCGGGATAAATAATTACCTTGAGATCTGGAGCAAGGAGCAGTGGGAGGAGGAGCAAGCCCTCATGCAGGAGCAGGCCTGGCAGATCGCCGAAGGGATGGAGAGACACCAATGATGCCACAAGCACATATCCCTGTTCTCCTCAATGAGGCTATCGAGGCCCTTCAGGTCGAGCCTGGGGGGCGCTATGTCGATTGCACCGTGGGTGAGGGGGGGCATGCCGCCGCCATATTGGAGAAAGGCGGGCAACTTCTGGGCATCGATATTGACCCCCAAGCCATTGAGGTGGCGAGGGCAAGGTTTCTCCCCTATGGTGAAATGGCTATCCTAATCAACAAAAGTTTCGAAGACCTGGAGCAGATCTGCTCTGAGTTAGGCTTTCATCCAGTCTGCGGTATCCTTTTTGATCTAGGCGTATCATCGCTTCAGCTCACTAACACGAGGCGTGGCTTCAGCTTTCAGTATGATGCCCCCCTGAACATGCGCTTTAGCCCCTCTGGGGAGCTTACCGCAGCAGCCATCGTCAATACCTTCCCCGAAGAGGAGCTTGCTCACATCATTGGGATGTATGGTGAAGAGCATAGAAGCAGGCAAATCGCAAGGTCTATCGTAGCAAATCGCCCCCTTTCCACCACGCTTGAGCTTGCCACAGTGGTGAGGCGGGCGGTTGGCTTGCGGGGCAAAATTCACCCCGCCACGAAAACCTTTCAGGCGCTCCGCATCGCCGTGAACCAAGAGTTGGAGCGTCTAAAGTCGGCGCTGAAGCAGGCGGTTCACATCCTGGACCTCAGAGGCAGGTTGGTGGTTCTTAGCTTTCACTCTCTGGAGGATCGCCTGGTAAAGGAGCACCTCAGGAGGGAATCGCAGGATTGCATTTGTCCTCCGGGGACGCCTGTTTGTGTCTGCGGTCACAAGGCTACCCTTAAGCTGGTTACCAAAAAGGTGATCACTCCTTCACCTGCTGAGATTCTTGCTAATCCGCGCAGTCGTAGCGCCAAAATGAGGGTTGCTGAGCGTATCTAATGCTTACTTTTAAGGGACTAGGCAGTGTCCTGCCTGGTGCGGGATTATCGCCTTAATGGGTAAAAAACACTTCGTCGAGCCCAACACTACGGACAGCGACACTGCCCAGCCCCTTCGGGGGATTTGAGAATAGGCTAAAGGGGGTGCATAAGATGTAATGAGCACTATCGCAATAAATACTGAAGATCGCTCAAAAGGAGGAGGTAAATGGCAAAGAACGAAGTGATCGCTTCCATTGATGTGGGCACAACCAAGATCTGCAGCATCATGGCTACCGCAGGAAGTGGGGGTGGCCTGCAAGTTCTCGGGGTTGGTATCTCCCCCTCTAGGGGATTACACAAGGGTCTTGTGGTGAACATCCCCGAGGCCAAAGAGTCCATTCGGGCATCGGTGAGGAAGGCGGAGCAGGCTAGCGGGCTCAAAATGGAATCGGCCTATGTGGGCGTCACGGGCAGGCATATCAGCTCGCTCAATAAGCAGGGCGTAGTCTCTATCTCCCGCGGCGACAGGCTAGTCCGTACCGATGACCTCAGGCGTGTGCTTCAAACCGCCCGCACTATCGCAATTCCTACCGACAGGAAATTGCTCCACATTATCCCCAGGGGCTATGCCCTTGACGGTCAGACAGGGGTGAAGAATCCAGTAGGTATGCACGGTTTCAGGCTGGATGTGGAAACACATGTCATCACCGCCGCCGTCACCTCGGTCCAGAACCTAGTCAAATGCATTCGCGGTGTCGGCATCGACATTGAAGACCTCATTCTGGAACCCCTAGCCAGCAGCGAGGCGGTGTTGAGGCCTGATGAGAAAGATGCAGGCGTTATCCTCGCTGACATCGGCGGCGGCACCACGGACATCGCCATCTTTAAGGATGGCAGCATCTGGCACACTGCCATTCTCCCGGTAGCAGGCTATCAGATCACCAGGGACATCGCTATCGGGTTGGGACTGCCCTTCGATGTGGCGGAGGAGATGAAGAAGAAATATGGTAGCGTGATGCCAATTCAGGATGGCAAGGAAGAGGAGAGCGCTATCAATGTGGAGAATGGCTACGGCGTCTCCTATCGAGACCTCTGTGTGATCATCAGGGCAAGGGTGGAGGAAATCCTGAAGCTGATCGCCTTGGAGCTGCCGGGTTCAGATTATGTCAAGGATGTGCCCGCAGGTCTGGTGCTCACCGGAGGCACCTCTAACTTACCGGGGGTAGAGGTTCTGGGGCAAAAGGTTCTTGGTCTACCAGCGCGGGTAGGGATACCAATGGGGGTGTATGGTATCGCCGATGTCCTCCCCGATCCCGCCTATGCCACCAGCGTTGGCCTCTTACTCTGGAGCATAAGAAAGGAGGAGGGGGAGGTGGGTTGGCAATCCCGTAGAATTAGCCAACCCTTCCAACGCCTCTTTCTCCGGCTCAGGAGATTGATTGCAAGCTAATAGATAAAGGAGGAAGAAATGGCAAAAACAAGCTTTGTTCCTAGCCCGGCAAAGATAAAGGTTATGGGCCTTGGTGGAGGTGGCTGCAACGCCATCACCCGCATGGCTCGAGCAGGGGTTCATGGTGTGGAGCTTATCGGGGTGAACACCGATGCCCAGGCTCTATTGCTTACCGAGGCGCCAACTCGGATTCAGATCGGGGAGAAGTTGACCAGGGGTCTCGGGGCAGGTGGTGACCACATCATGGGGTTTAAGGCGGCAGAGCAGAACCGCGACGAGCTTCGGGAATGCATCGCTGGCGCCGATATGCTTTTTATCACCGCGGGCATGGGCGGCGGCACGGGCACCGGCGCTGCCCCCGTAGTCGCCGATCTCACCAAGGATGGGAGCACCCTCACCATCGCCGTGGTCACTAAACCCTTTAGCTTCGAGGGGACGCATCGAAGCAAGGTGGCTGAGGAGGGCATTGCCCAACTCCTGAATAAGGTGGATACCCTGATCATCATCCCCAACGATCGCTTGCTCTCCATGTGCGATCACAAGACTGCGGTGGACAATGCCTTTAAGATGGCCGATGAGGTGCTCATGCGTGCTGTTCAGGCCATCGCTGAGGTGATCACTATGCCCGGGATGATCAATCTGGACTTCGCTGATGTCAAGGCGGTGATGAAGGGCGCTGGTCCCGCTTGGATGTCCATTGGGACGGGCAGTGGTAAGAATCGAGCTGTCGACGCCGCCAATGCAGCCCTCGCTAGCCCACTGCTCGATGTCTCCGTCGAAGGGGCAAGAGGGGTGCTATTTAATGTCACTGGAGGAAGCAGCCTCACCCTCTTCGAGGTCAACGAGGCAGCCCAGGTCATCGGCAAGGCGGTGGACCCCGATGCGAATATCATCTTTGGTGTAGTCCTCGACCCCAAGATGGAAGATGAAGTGAAGATCACCCTGATAGCTACCGGTTTTGTCGGGGCAACAGGTCCCAGAATACACAAAGATGAGGAGCTGCGTCGGCTCCTCGAGGGCACGGATGCCGAGCACGAGCTGGATGTGCCTACCTTCCTGCGCCGCCGGCAACCAATGAAAGCTCCTATTCCTGAGCGGCACGACCTACGCATTAAATCCCCCGTTCGTTGATTTCCCGGACAACCGGGACCATCGTAGGGCCCCCGATAATATCGGGGGCCCTCTTGTCTTTCCATACTAAATGATGTGGTAGAAGTATTGACAACAACTATATATTGTGGTATCCTTATAAAGCTACCCTATATATTGGGTTTTAGAGCTATGAGGTGTCCCTATTGTGGCCATAATGATTCAAAGGTTATCGACTCTCGCGATGTGAATGAGGCGGTGCGCCGTCGCCGCGAGTGCCTTGGTTGTGGCTCTCGCTTCACCACCTACGAGCGACCCCAGGCGACCGCCCTGCTGGTGATCAAGAAGGATGGACGGCGAGAGGAGTTCAGCCGTGAGAAATTGATCGCCGGGATTAGAAAGGCCTGCGCCAAGCGCCCCGTATCCCAGGAGACTATCGAGCAAACGGTCGATGACATCGAGGCTCAGCTTCATAAATTGGGCAAGGGGGAGGTGGCCACCTCAATAATCGGTGACATGGTGATAGAGAGGCTGCGCCAGCTCGATGGCATCGCCTACATCCGCTTCGCCAGCGTCTATCGAGCCTTCGCCGACATCGAAGAGGTGCGGGAGGAGGCCGACGCCTACACTAGGCTCAAGCTTCTTCGCAACTCCACCAACCAGCTCCCCCTCTTTCCGAACGAAGAACTTGATACTATGTGCCGCGGAGTTGCTAAGAGGGCGGCGAGCAACTATAGAAGAGAGGAAGATGAGCAAAAAAAACGGATCAGCGTATCTCCTTCGCAGTAGGATCGCACGCCAGGTCTTCCACTACTGCGAGGCTGAGGGCGTATCAGATCGGGAGCTGGCGGAGCGGCTCACCGAGCAGGTGATCCAGCGCCTGGAGCAGACCTATCAAAGCTTTCCGGGGATGGAGGCCATTATACCGGAGTCGCGCCTAACCGCCCACGCTATTCAGGACGTTGTAAAACAAATTCTCGCCGAAGGGAGCCAGATGGCAGTCGCAATAAAATCTACCGAACCCAAACCGAGGGGGCAGCGCAAGGCGGCGAGGAGTGTTACCACATCAAAAGCGCCACCCAAGGCCGTGGAATTCTCGGAGAATGCGCTTCGGGTTCTGGAGAGGAGATACCTTAAGAAGGATGAGAAGGGTCAGGTTATCGAAACGCCCCAGGAGATGTTTCGCCGCGTGGCCCATAATATCGCCTCCGCCGAGCTCCTCTATGACCCCAAAGCCGATGTGCAGGCTAGAGAAGAGGAATTCTACCATGCGATGGCGAACCTCGAATTCCTGCCCAACTCCCCCACCCTGATGAATGCCGGCCGTGAGCTCCAGCAGCTCTCCGCCTGCTTCGTCCTACCCATCGATGATTCCCTGAAATCCATCTTCGAGGCGGTAAAGTACACTGCACTTATTCACAAAAGCGGCGGGGGCACCGGCTTCTCCTTCTCCAAGCTGAGGCCGGAGGGCGATATGGTTGGCTCCACTGGAGGGGTGGCCAGCGGGCCTGTTTCCTTCATGAGAGCATTCGATGCCGCCACCGATGTCATCAAGCAGGGGGGGATGCGCCGTGGCGCCAATATGGCTATCTTAAACGTAAATCACCCCGATATCCTGAAATTTATCGCCGCCAAGGAGAAAAACGATGCCTTTACCAACTTCAACCTCTCGGTGGCGGCGAACGATGAATTTATGAGGGCGGTTGAGGATGATGCCGAATATGACCTGATAAACCCCCGCAATAAGGCAGTTGTCGGCAGGCTCAATGCAAAGGAGGTCTTCGATAGGATTGTGGACTCAGCGTGGCGCAGCGGCGATCCGGGGCTCGTTTTTATGGATCGCATAAACAGGGACAACCCCACCCCAAAACTCGGTGTTATCGAGAGCACTAATCCTTGCGGGGAGCAGCCCCTTCTCCCCTACGAATCCTGCAACCTGGGGTCGATCAATCTCTCAAGGATGGTCAGAGATGACATGCCTGAGATCGACTGCGAAAAGCTCGAAAAAACGGTGAGCGTGGCGGTGAGGTTCTTAGACAATGTCATCGATAAAAACAAGTTCCCCCTGCCCGAGATAGAGAAGATGACTAAAAAGACGAGGAAGATCGGGCTTGGGATAATGGGTTTTGCCGATATGTTGATTAAGTTAGACAAACCCTATGATTCTGAGGAGGCGCTCAAGGTCGCTAAGGATATCATGTATTGCATACAAGAAAAGGCCTCCGATGCCTCGATGGCGCTGGCCGAGGAGCGGGGTGTTTTCCCCGCCTTTGAAGGCAGCACATACGATGTCCCCGGCGGTTTAAGGGTGAGAAACGCTACCAGGACAACCATCGCCCCCACAGGCACCCTGAGCATCATCGCCGGCTGCTCCAGCGGCATTGAGCCGTTATTTGCGCTGAGCTATGTGCGCAATATATTGGATGGCGACCACATGATAGAGGTGAACCCTCTTTTTGAGGATGTTGCCCGCAGGGAGGGATTCTACTCCGAGGAGTTGATGGGACAACTGGCAAAACTGGGAACTATTAAGGATGTAGAGGTTATCCCCGAAGCGGTGAAAAAGCTCTTTGTCACCGCCCACGACATCAGCCCCGAGTGGCACATCAGGATGCAAGCCACCTTCCAAAGTTCCACCAACAACGCCGTCTCCAAGACGGTCAACTTCCCCCATAGCGCCACCATAGAGGATGTGGCCCGGGCTTATATGCTCGCCTATAATGAGGGCTGCAAAGGGATCACCATATATAGGGATAGGAGCAAAGACAGGCAGGTTTTGAGCATCGCCGAGGGGGAGAAGGTCGAAGCACGAGTCCCCAGAAGGCGAGCTAGAATCACCACAGGGGTCACGGAGAGGGTAGCCACTGGCTGCGGCAATATCTACGTGACGGTAAATTCCGATGAGGAGGGGGTCTGTGAGGTCTTCTCTAGCCTGGGGAAGGCGGGAGGCTGTGCCTCAGCGCAGCTTGAGGCTATCTCCAGGCTCATTTCTCTGGCGCTTCGCTCAGGGGTGGATATAGACTCAGTGGTGAAGCATTTAAGGGGCATCCGCTGCCCCTCCATCGCCTGGGAAGAGGGCCATGCGGTGCTCTCCTGTCCCGATGCCATTGGGAGTGTGCTGGAGAAGCACATTAGGGGTGAGAGCAACCCTAACCACTACGGTGCAGCGATGAGCCTGGGGGGGCAATGTCCCGAGTGCGGTGGCATGCTGGTCTATCAGGAGGGGTGCCACATCTGCCCCGCCTGTGGCTATACAAAGTGCAGTTAAGGAGGGGGGATATGCTTAAGTTCTAGAGTATTTAAGCAGCTAAGTCTATCTGGAGAAAGGAGGGTTTGAAAAGATGCGTGCTATGGAAAAGGCGTTGATTTCAGTTTACGCTGCAGATAAACACGGTGTAAGCAAGCTTGAATATCAATTATATCATGCCCTTATCTTCTACCTGGCAAAGGTCAAGGAGTTTAAGTTCCCTGGCTATTCCTTTGCTGCCTTCTCGTGGGATCCATATGGGAGCACATTAATAAGTCGGAAGCTCGCAGCGGATACAGGGATACTATGTGCAAAGGGCCTTTTAAGGGCGAACTCTCCAGCGATTTCCATATCCCAACGAGGAAGGGAAACCGCGAGCGCTATGATTCCTCTGCTAGAGGAAGATGAAGGTAAGCCGTATGAAGAATTCCGCCAAGCTATAGAAGACGCATTGGACCTAGCAAAGGAGACACCCACTAATTTCCTTAGGACATGTTATAGCGCATATATCAGAGAATTATAGAGCGGAGGTGAAACACTAATGGCTGACCAATGGGTGTTTCCAGACCCAGTTTTTGGGCCTACCGTCTTTGAAGGCTTAGAAAAAAAGCTGATCGAGACAGCGGAGGTAAATCGTCTTATTTACCTGAAGCAACTGTCTACGGTTTATTTCCGCTATCCCTCAGCGGATTACACTCGTTTTGAACATAGCATTGGTATGGCAAGCCTTGTCAAACGTTTTGTTCTCGAGGTTTTAATGCCTCGAGAGAAGTTATACAATGTTGACATACCTACAAGCTTAGTCAGCGCTGCTATTGTTCATGACATTGGGCATCCTGAGTGGTCGCATGCTGGGGAATTTTTTGCAAGGTATATGGAGTGGGATATTGAGCATGACGATTTATCTGCACGGCTAGTTTTGGGAGAGGACAAAGTAAAAGAACACTTTAAGGACTACGGACTTCCCCTCGTCTCAGATGTTTTGAAGAGCACGCAAAAGACCATAGTTTCCAAGCTTATTAGGGGTGAAGCGCCGCTTATAGAAGGTCACTGGACTGAAGAACAAAGAGGAAACATAGAGTTGCGGAACAGGTATCTGGGGCAGATTATCTCTAGCCCATATGTAGACCTTGATCGGGTTGCCTATCTAATTCGTGATGCCTTCTATGTTGCGGGAGCAGCATCTTTCTTTAGCCTTAAGGATGTTCTCGAGAACCTTATGGTGCGAATAACGCCGCCAGAAAACGCTAAGGAATTAGTTTTTGGAAACATCCCCTTTGCTGAGAGCTTTATTTTAACACGCGATCTTATGCGCACTCTCATTTACAATAACCCTGACAATATACTTGCGGAGGAAATGTTAGCACGAGCATTCCGTATATGTTATGAAGGAGCAGACGATCCTTACGAGGTGTGGTTTAAGACTGATCATGAAATGTGGGAAGATATGCGTCGGCATCCTTTATCGCGGCATATTGCTATTTTGGTTAGAAACCGGATTACATATGAGATCCTCTGGCAAGTTACTTTTAGCGAGTTAGAGAGCGGAACTATAGAGGTATTAGAAGCTCTAGAAGCTGACAAGCCAGAGATTCTTAAGAAAGAGCACGATCTTACCCCCAGAGGCGTTTCTCCAGAGCAGGTGATTCTTTGCATTTGTATTCCCAGAGCCGAAACCCCTGATATTACAGAATCCCCCGTTTTGGTTGGGAATAATCTAATAAAGCCAGCTTCTGAGGTCTCAGCCTTGGTTAAAAGCATGAACAGCCTTGAGCATCGTAATCTTCGTTCCTTTGCATTGCTTGCTGTGGATCCGGACATTACACCTAAAAATAAGCAGGAAATCCTTGAAAACTTCAAAGGCTGGCTTGAGCTGTAGCGCCACTAGTGTTGCTTGTCTATCAGGAGGGGTGCCACATCTGCCCCGCCTGCGGCTATACAAAATGCAGTTAGGGAGGGACAGTTAAGCCATGCCAAATATTGATAGCTATATAGTGATGGGTATGGGGGGGATATTTGCCTTCTTGGCTTTGGTGACTTTTTTGTGGGCGAGGGGAGAGGAGAAGAGCATTAACAATGCCCTTTTACGGCGCCGTGACCTGAGGGAGTTCTTTACTCGCTGGCCGGAGCGCATCGAGCCCGGGGCGCTGCGGGTGGGGGGGTGGATTTTGCTTAGCGTAGGAGTGGTTTTAATAATCATCGGCGGTGTATTGTTGCTATGAGCCTACTTTAGAGGAGGGAGGATTTGGCACAAAAAACGGGAGCTAAAGCTAAAGAGGAAGAGGTGAGCCTGGAGCAAATCAAGAAGCGTCTCGATAACTTGGATCAGCGCCTGGATGCCATTGACACCATGGTTACTACCCTCGCCGAGATGATGATGAAGCGACCTCTCAGCATGACGATAACTTGCCCCAACTGCGGGCGAATCATCGAGCTCGCCATGGTGGGTAACGAAAAGATGATGAGATAGAGATGACATGGGACAAAACGACGAGACGAAGGCTCTCAAGGGAGCAGGGCACCATCTTCAAGGATTGGGGTGGCCGAATCCCCATCGCCCTGATCTACCCCAACACCTACTATATAGGCATGTCCAACCTAGGCTTTCAGACCATTTATGGGTTACTGAATAGCTACGATAACATTATTTGCGAGCGTGTCTTCTGGGAGGGGGGTAGTGGTCCGAAAAAAAGCCTGGAATCCGAGCACCCCCTTGAAGACTTCGCTGTTCTCGCCTTCTCCATCTCCTACGAACTGGACTACTTTAATGTGGTCGAGATTCTGAAATCAAGCACCATCCCCTTATTTGCCGCCGAGCGCAATGATTCCCATCCCCTGGTGATTGCGGGCGGACCCTGCATCATTGCCAACCCTGAGCCACTGGCTCCATTTTTCGACTGCTTGGCTATCGGTGAAGGGGAAGCAATCTTGCCCTCGATGCTTGAGGTGCTCAGTGAAGGCATCCAGGGCAAAAGGGATGAGCTGCTGCGAGCGCTGGCATCGTATCCCGGGGTTTATGTGCCCCGCCTTCATGATGGGAAGCCCGTCTCCCGGCAGTGGGTGCGAAATATCGATGATTTTGCCACCACCTCGGTGATCCTCACCCCAGAAACGGAGCTTGGTGGGATCTACCTCATGGAGGTCGCCCGTGGTTGTAGATGGGGCTGCCGCTTCTGCCTCGCCGGCTATCTTTTTCGACCTTTTCGCTTTCGTTCTTTGGACAGCTTGCAAGCACAGGCGGAGACTGGGTTAAAGTATGGAAAGCGGCTGGGGCTTTTGGGGGCTGCTATCTCAGATCATCCTGAGCTAGATGAGCTGGTGAATAGGTTGCGCCATATGGGGGCGGAGATCTCCGTTAGCTCCCTAAGAATTCGCCCCTTATCAAGAGCGGTTCTCAGGGGGCTTGCGGAAAGCGGCATGAAAACCGTCTCCTTGGCCCCTGAGGCAGGCTCCGAGAGATTGCGCCATCTCATCAATAAGGGTGTATCGGACAAGGACATCTTTGAAGCAATAGACGATATTGCCGCGCAGGGTCTGAGGCAGCTCAAGCTCTATTTTATGATTGGCTTGCCTACGGAGACTGACGAGGATGTCGATGACATCATCAAACTGACCCTCGCCTTAAAGAGGCGCATCGAGAGGGCAAGGAGCCGGCTCACCCTCACTATATCGCCCTTTGTGCCCAAGGCGGGCACCCCATTCCAATGGCTTCCGATGACCAGCGCCGAAATTCTGAGCCATCGCCTCGCCACGCTCAAAAACAGCCTCGAGCCAAATGGTATCGAGATCAAGTCGGATAGCATCGGATGGAGCATGGTCCAGGGGGTGCTCTCCAGAGGTGACAGGAGGCTCGCTCAGGCGCTTTCCAGGATGGATGGGAAATCCCTCTCCTCCTGGCGTCGGGCGCTGGCGGAATGTTCCCTCGACGCCCATTATTATGTCAATAGAGAGATCCCCTTTGATGAGAGGCTGCCCTGGTCAAACCTCGATTCAGGGGTTGAGCTTGGTTATCTGGAAAGGGAGCTTGGGAAGGCGCATCTTGGTGAGGAGACTGCGCCCTGCCAGCTAGCTGAATGCCAAGAGTGCGGAGTCTGCTGATATGGACATAGAGCGAAACCTTCGAGAGGTGGAGGGGCGCATTGCCCAAGCTGCCCAGAGGGCAGGCAGGTCGCCCGGCGAGATTACCATAGTCGCCGTGACCAAGGGGGTAGCGCCCCAGGCTATCGAGGCTGCACTTGAGGCTGGCATCAGGCACATTGGCGAGAACAGGGTTCAGGAGGCGAGGGAGAAGATGACACACCTTTCAAGCCTAGCGCTGCGCCCTACTTGGCATATGGTGGGACACCTTCAGAGCAACAAGGTCAAGACAGCGGCGGAGATTTTTGATATAATCCATAGCATCGATTCACTCAGATTAGCGGAGGCGGTGAGCGGCCATGCCCAGAATTCCCTTCCCGTGTTGCTCCAGGTCAACATCTCAGGGGAGGGGACGAAGAGCGGCTTTTCAGTGGCAGAATTGCCCAAGGCGCTAGAGGAGGTCGCTCGCCTGCCGGGGATTGAGGTGAAGGGGCTGATGACCATCGCCCCCCTGGTGAAGGACCCGGAAGAGGTTCGTCATATCTTCCGCCGCCTGCGAGAGCTTCGTGACTCGCTAGGACTGGAGCACCTCTCCATGGGGATGAGCGATGACTTCGAGGTTGCTGTGGAGGAGGGGGCAACGATGGTAAGGATCGGGCGCGCCATCTTCGGAGAGTGGAGGTAAACTAAAAATATGAAGCTCGCCTTTATCGGTGGTGGGGTCATGGGCGAGGCGATGATGAGGGGGATTCTAGCTAAAGGACTAGCCATGCCTCAAGATATTATCGTTAGCGATGTCGATCAGGAACGGCTTTCCGCCCTGAGCCAGTGCTATGGTATCAGGACCTCAGCCAATAGTCGCCAGGGGGTAGAGGGCTCGGAGGTTATTGTTATCGCCGTCAAGCCTCAGAATTTGGCTGAGCTTATGCCCGAGCTGGAGGGGCGATTCGCCCCAGGTCAGCTTTTGCTTTCCATCATCGCCGGGGCAGCTATCGACACCATCGCCAAAGGCTTGGGGCATGATTCGGTGGTTCGTGCCATGCCTAATACCCCCGCTCAGATCGGCGAGGGGATCACCGTATGGACTGCCTCAAGCGAGGTGAGCCAGAGCCAAAAGGAGATGGCACGATCCATTTTGGGAGCACTGGGCAGAGAGATCTACGTGCCCGACGAGAAATATCTTGATATGGCCACCGCGGTCAGTGGCAGTGGGCCAGCCTATATCTTCCTGGTCATGGAGGCGCTCATCGATGCTGCGGAGCGCATCGGCCTGCCCCGTGAGATGGCGGAGGAGTTAGTGCTAGGGACGGTGCTTGGGGCGGCGCGCCTTGCTCAGGAGACAGGCAGGCACCCCATGGAGCTGAGGGAAATGGTCACATCCCCTGGAGGGACAACGGCAGAGGGAATTTTCAAGCTTGAGGAGGGCGGGCTTAGAGCCCTCCTGGCTGGCGCCGTTATTGCCGCATATGAGAAGGCGAAGGAGGTGGGGGGTAAATGAGCGTCTTCCTCTCCTTTATCGGTTTTTTATGCCAGGTGCTCGCCTTTATTATCTTCCTAAGAGCTATCCTCACCTGGTTTCCCATCCCCCCCAATAACCCCATCGTGGTTTTCCTCAATTATGTTACTGAACCTATCCTCGCTCCACTTCGCCGGGTGATTCCCAGGATAGGCATGGTCGATATCACCTCCCTGGTTGCTATTATTCTTCTGATAATCATTGCGCGCCTTATCCATGCTATCCAATGAAGAAAATGTATAAAAAGATCGATTTGCATGTTCACACCCCAGAATCCTCATGCTATATAGATTATATCAGGCCGGAGGCCGGTATCAAAACCTTACATGAGGAAATCGTCAATGCAGCCATTGCCGCTGGCCTCGATGCCATCGCCATCACAGACCACAACAGCGCCGAAGGGATTGAAGGGATAAGGGAGATGGGGAGAAGGAATGGCTTATGTATTTTCCCTGGGGTAGAGATATCGGCGAGGGGAGGGCATGTCCTGGCCATCTTTGACCAGGGCACCCCGGTTGAGAAATTGCACCATCTCATAGAGCTACTCGGCTTGGGTGAGGAGCAGCGAGGTCATGGCTTCCATGAAAGCAGTCTCTGGCTGGATGAGGTGTTCTGGCGGATCGAGGAGAGCGACGGGCTTGCCATCGCCGCCCACATAGACCGGCGACCAAAGGGCTTCATCGCCTCGGAGGTGCCCATCAATGATAAGAAGAGAATCCACAGCAGTAATTACCTTAGCGCATTAGAGATCACCATTCCCCCCAATAGAAACCGCTGGAATCAGGGGCTGATGCCCTATTTCCCTAAAAGATATGCCTGCATCCAGGGATCGGATGCTCACGAGCCGAGGGAGATCGGCAGGCGCCCGATATATGTTGACATCCCCACCATCGATCTTGAGGGGCTACGCCTCGCTTTTCGAGAGCATGAAACCAGAATAAGGTTCCCTGAAGACCTTGCTAAATGAGACCGCTGAAAAACGCAGTGTCATTGCGAGGAGCGCCAGCGACGAAGCAATCTCAAAAGGGATTGCTTCGCTTTGCTCGCAATGACAGGGAGGACTTTCTCAGCAGTCTCTAGATAGATCCGTTGCTAATTGACTGTAATCCTTAACTGTAGTAAATTTATTTCCGATTATGGAAAAGATTGCCATTGTCACCGACAGCACAGCCTGCCTCACCAGGGAGATGGTGGAGCAGTATGGGATCAGGTTGGTATCGGCAAACATCCTTTTCGATGGCAAGGTTTACCGGGAGTATGTGGACATAAGCCCCTCCGAGGCTTACCAGCTTCTGGAAAGGGACCCGGAACGCTTCACCACATCGGCGGCCTCCCCTGCGGATTATCTTGAGGCCTTCCGCGAGCTAAGCACGAGAGCAGAGAGCATCCTGTGCATCACCATCTCCTCAAAACTGAGCGCGTTTTACGACATGGCCCAGGCGGCGAAGGAGCAGGTTAAAGAGGAGCTCTCTCAGACCCAAATCGAGCTTTTGGACTCCCTGTCTGTCGCTGCCGCAGAGGGGTTTGTTGTCCTGGCGGCGGCAAGGGCAGTAGCGGATGGCAAGAGCCTGGCTGAAGCTATTAAAGCAGCGGAGGCGGTGAAAGAGAAGGCCACCTGGTTTGCCATTATGGAAACCATCCGCCATGCATACCGAACAGGGCGCATACCAAAGGTTGCGGCACAGATAGGTTCTGCCCTCAGTATCAAGCCAATACTCGGCTTTTCCGATGGTGCGGTCAGTTTTGTTGGTATCGCGAGAACCAAAGAGCGCGGGGTGAACCGAATCCTCCAGATGACGAGGGAGAAGGTGGGAGAAAACCCGGTGCATATGGCGGTAATGCACGCCGATGCCCTTGAGGAGGCCCAGAGGCTCAAGGAGCGGGTAGCATCTCAGTTTAACTGTGTGGAACTCTGGCTCAGTGAGTTCAGCCCGATAATGGGCTACGCTACAGGCCGGGGACTGGTTGGGCTTGCCTTTTATGCTGAGGGTTGAATTGGCAGGGAGGTTACTATGAAAAAGGTTGCAATCACGACCGACAGCTCTTGTTGCATACCCCAGGAGCTGGTGAGCAAGTATGATATTTATGTGCTGCCTCTCTTGATAATCTATGGAGATAAGAGCTATCGAGATGGGATTGACATGAGCCCCAATGAAGTCTACAGGATTATGCGAAAGAGAGAGGAGCTGCCCACCACATCCATTCCATCGGCGGGAGATTTCCTCGAAGCCTATCGCCAGCTAAGCAAGAAGGCGGAAAGCATCCTCTGCGTCACCGTTTCTGCTCAGTTAAGCAAAACCTTTGACACAGCACTACTAGCTAAAGAGATGGCTAAAGATGAGATCCCTAACACCGCTATAGAGGTGATTGACAGCCGTAGTGTGGCCGGCGGTTTGGGATTCATCGTCCTGGAGGCGGCTAAGGCCGCAAAAGAAGGGGCAGACCTGGCTCAGGTGGCCGAGGCTGCTCGAAATATGATGCCCCGGATAAATCTTATCGGCACCGCCTCAGCCTGGATGGGCTCCGTGCTCAGCATAAAGCCTATTATTGAGGTCCCCACTACCACCGGGGTTGTCGAGGCAGTGGAGCGGGCCAGAACCAAACCCAAAGCTGTTAAGCGCCTGCTGGAGATAATGGCCGAGAGGGTTGGGGAATCCCCCGTGCATGTCATCGTCCATCATGCTGGGGTGCCAGAGGAGGGTGAGGAGCTCAAGGCTCGAGTCGCCTCCCAATTTAACTGCGTTGAGCTCTATCTCACCGAGTTCACCCCAGCGATGGGAGTTCATACCGGCCCAGGGCTGCTTGGTATCGCCTTTTATGCCGACTGATGAGGCTATCATGGATAAGGTTGCCATTGTCGCCGACAGCACAGCCTGCCTCACCAGGGAGATGGTGGAGCAGTATGGGATCAAGATAGTGCCGGTATACGTCCATTTTGCAGGCAAAGTTTATCGCGATGGGGTGGACATAAGCCCCTCCGAAGCCTTCATGCTTCTGGAAAAGGACCCGGAACACTTCGCCACATCGGCGCCTTCCCCTGGGGATTATCTTGAGGCCTTCCGCGAGCTAAGCGAGAAAGCGGAAAGCATCCTCTGCATCACCATTTCAGCTAAGTTTAGTATGCTTCATGACGCAGCCCGGATGGCGAAGGAACAAGCCAAGGAGGAGCTTCCTCAGACCCAAATCGAGCTTTTGGATTCCTACAATGCCGCCGCAGCGGAGGGGTTTGTTGTCCTGGCGGCAGCAAGGGCAGTGGCGGAGGGCAAGGGCCTGGCTGAAGCCATTAAAGCAGCGGAAGCGGTGAGGGAGAGGGTCGCCTTCTTCGCTCTTATGGAAACCATCCGCTATGTCTACCGCTCAGGGCGTATACCAAAGGTTGCGGCACAGATAGGTTCTGCCTTCAGTGTCAAGCCAATAATCACCATATCCGAGGGTGCGGCGCATTTCGTTGGCATCGCAAGAACCAAAGAGCGCGGGGTGAACCGTCTCCTCCAACTGATGCGGGAGAAGGTGGGGGAAAACCCGGTGCATATAGCGGTAATACATGCCGATGCCCTTGAGGAGGCAGAGAGGCTGAAGGAGCGGGTAGCATCTGAGTTTAACTGTGAGGAACTCTGGCTCAGCGAGTTCAGCCCGATAATGGGCTACGCTACCGGCCGGGGAGTGGTGGGGCTCGCCTTCTATAGTGAGACCTGACCCTAGCCCTTTGAAATAAAAACCCCTATAATTGAGGCGAGATGGCGCTCGCTGAAGATGTGCAAAGACTGAGGGAAAGCCTGAGTGAATTGCCCGAGCCAATGGTCAATCCGCCCTTCATTATAGTCAGTGGCCTGCCTGGCAGCGGGAAATCCTACTTCTGCCGCAGGCTTAGAGAGCGCCTCCCCTTCCCCATCCTGGAGAGCGATGCCCTGAGGAGAGTGCTTTCCCCATCTCCGAATTATAGCCTCAGGGAAAGCGATCGTCTGTTTAGCGCCTGTCACCTCCTTATTGAAGAGCTACTACGGAGAGGGATACCAATTATCTTTGACGCCACAAACCTAATAGAACACCACCGAGAGCGCCTCTATCACATTGCCGAGAGTGTGGGAGCAAAGCTGATCATCGTGCGCGTTGAGGCCCCCACAGAATTGGTGCGTCAGCGCCTCCATGACCGCCTCTCCCGCATCGACCCCGAGGACAAATCGGAAGCCGACTGGAAGGTGTACCAGAAGATGAGGGCCTCGGTGCAGCGGGTCCGGCGAAACCACTTCGCCGTCGATACCTCCAGGGACATCACCCCAGTAATCGATAAGATCGTGCGGGAGGCAAACCGTTAATTTCGCACTTTATTATTGCACATCACGCTGGATTACTATATTATAGCATCGGAAAGGTGAAAAAGAGATGGAGGTTAAGGTCGTAGCAGGAGACATCACAAAGCTTCCCGTAAGCGCCATTATAGTGAATCTTTTTGAAGGGGTGGAAAGCCCCACAGGTGCCACGGGAGCGGTGGACCTCGCCCTTGGTGGGCTCATTACCCGGCTCATCGCTGAGGGGGGGATCAAGGGAAAGCTTAACGAAGTGACCCTAATTCACAGCATGGGGAGGATCGAGCCGGCAAGGGTAGCGGTCGCTGGTTTGGGGAAGGAAAAGGAGCTAACTCTATCCAGGATTCGCGGCGTTGCTGCTGAGGCATGTCGCTCCCTCAGAAAAGTGCAAGCGAAGCGAGTGGCCACCATCACCCATGGGTCCGGCTCAGGGGGCATCGATGCCGAAAAATCAGCTCAGGCAGTAACAGAGGGCGCTATCCTGGGGCTTTATACCTTCCGCAGGCACCAGACAAAGGAGCCTGAGCAAAGGGAGATCGAAGAGCTCCTCATTGTGGAGAGAGAGGAGAGCAAGCTTGCTGAGCTGGAGCGGGGGTGTGCCAGAGGGAGGATAATGGCTGAAGCTACAACCCTCGCCAGAGATATGGCAAACGAGCCAGCCAATTATATGACCCCCACGGACATGGCGGCGACGGCGAGAAAGATCGCTGATGAATACGGGCTTGAGTGCCAAGTACTGGAGCGGGAGGACATGGAGAGGCTGGGGATGGGTGCCTTCCTCGGTGTGGCCCAGGGAAGCAGGCAGCCGCCAAAGCTCATCATCCTTAGCTATAAAGGGGGTGACCCTTCAAAAAGCCCCCTGGGTCTTGTGGGCAAGGGGATAACCTTTGACGCCGGGGGTATCTCCATCAAGCCCTCCGAGGGGAGGATCTTGCCATAAAGCACTCCCTTTAATACATTAATTTCACGCAAACAATACC
>JACUUT010000013.1 GCA_014859165.1 Dehalococcoidia bacterium | reverse complement strand
AGTTAATGCGCGATCCCGAGAGGGTCGCTTGCGCCTTTCGTAAAGATAGCGTTGGGGATTCGCATGCTCTACATTCTGCTAGGCTGGGCGAGCGAGGAATAGCAACATGCGGTTCAGGATAAAGCCCGGAGGGCAGTGTTGTGGAGAACAGTGAGATATATGCAACGCATTATGTAGGTGTGCTTGTGGAAAATTAAAAATTGTATGTTTGACACCTAGGCGGATATGTTATATAATATGCTTGAGTATCAAAGGAGCAAGCTTTCAATTATGCCAATTACCTGTGATAACTGTGGGTATAAAGGTTTAAAAAGCGAGTTTCGCTTTTTAAACACCGCTGACTCGGCTGGCATCGATGTCTATCGCCAGTGCCCCAAATGTCATTGCGCGGTATACAGTGAGGAGTTGGAGGAAGAGCCCCCAGGGATAGGGCTTTGGGGAGCCACCAAGCTCCGAGGCCAGGTTTTTAAGGGGCGCCGGAGAGGTAGCGGTGAAAAGGGGGAACGATAACCCTGGAGCGGTGGAGATGAGCGCTAATCCGCTGATTACTCAAATTCAAAGGTTTTCGGTGAATGACGGGCCTGGTTTCAGGACCAATGTCTTTCTGAAGGGCTGCAACATGCACTGTATCTGGTGCCATAACCCGGAAACCATAAAGCCTTATCCGGAGCTATTTTGGAGAAAAATGCTATGCGTGCAGTGTGGCCATTGCATGGACGCTTGCCCGAGGGATGCCATCAATCCACCTATCGACCCGGAAGAGGCTAGGGCGGATGACTCCACCTATCAGAAGATCATCCGGGAGGATTGTGATCTGTGTATGAAGTGTGTGGATGCCTGCATGAACGATGCTCTGGAGATTGTGGGTAAGGAGCTCACGGTGGATGAGGTGCTTGATGAGGTGGAACAAGACGGGATTTTCTACGATAACTCGGGTGGCGGAATGAATATTAGCGGTGGCGAGCCGATGGCACATCCCGAGTTTACTGCCAAGCTTCTGGAGGGAGCAAGGGCCAGGGGGATAAGTAGCTGCCTGGACACCAACGGCAATTGTAAATGGGAGGTCCTGGAGCCACTTCTAAAGAATGTTGACATCGTCCTATACGATTTGAAGCATCTCGATTCCGCCGAGCATAAAAAGATGACGGGCGTCGGAAACGAGTTAATCCTTGAGAATCTGAAGAGGCTTTCGGAAATCAAGCAGCCGGTGTGGCTTCGAATTGTGTGCATACCCGATTACAGTGACTCTTTGGAATACCATGAAATGGTGGTAGAGTTTTTGAAAACGCTCCCTAACCCCCCGGAGAGGATCGATCTGCTGCCTTTCCATAACTGGTGCGAGATGAAATACAAACAGTTGGGCATTGACTGGGTCTTCGCCGATACACAGGCCATGGAGCCAAGCTTGATGAGACCAGCCCTTGAGCTTTACAAAGAGGCAGGCTTCAATGCCACGATCGGGGGATCGGGTTTCGAATAGTAACCCCGATAAATCGGGGTTCGGTCGCTCCGCTCAGAATAACAGGCCCCGATATATCGGGGAGAGCTGCTAGGAAGGGGGGTGATTCTCAAAGAAGGTTGCGACGAATCTACTCTTGAATTTGAGGTAAATCAAGTCGAAAGGAGGGTGGCAAGATGGAAATGACATGTTTGAAGTGCGGTTATGTTGCTTCTGCGGGGGAATTCAAGTGGTTATGCTTTACCGGCTGCCCGGCGTGTGGGGGGAGCGAGTTAAGAGAGTGCCCA
This sequence comes from Dehalococcoidia bacterium, assembly GCA_014859165.1. Taxonomy (GTDB): domain Bacteria; phylum Chloroflexota; class Dehalococcoidia; order E44-bin15; family E44-bin15; genus Kmv38. Next base: position 17,098 of record JACUUT010000013.1, on the reverse strand, counting down.
GTATGCGGGACCCATAATGTTTTGCACAAGAATGAGGCACTGGAAGATGAAGAAGAGCTGATGAAGGAGCTCAGCCGGGAGCTGGCAGCAATACCAGCAAACGCCCCCCAATTCATGCTGGATAGGGCCAAAGACATCATTGGCAAGCTCGGCAGCTTTAACCGGCGGTGGAATATCGCTGCGCTGGATGAGTTCATAACGGAGCGCCAAAAGGAGCTTGGGGTGGGGTTAGGAAAGAGTAGTAAAGCGACGGCAGAGGTGGGCGCTGAAAAATAAGAGGCCAAAGGAGCTAGAAGAAGTATGGCAAAAAGAGGCGACTTTTCAAGCCTGATTCCGGAGCCGGAAAAGCACTATTTTCTGCTCCAGGATGAAATAAACAACCTGGAGAGAATCGATGCGCTCTCCAAGAGACATCCGGTAAACGTGCTGGTAGCCGGCAAGCAGGGATGTGGGAAATCTACCCTGGTGAGGCAATTTGCCGCTCGAACCGGGAGACCCATGTCCACCTTTCAGATTGGGATCCTTTCAGAACCGGGGCAGTTGTTTGGGGATCTCCGCCTTAAGGAGGGGGAGACCTATTACCAGCAGTTCCTCTTTCCACAGGCTATCCAGACTCCACGCTGCGTGATTCATCTCGAAGAAATCAACCGGCCCGAACATCCCAAGGCCTTAAATATGCTGTTTTCGGTGCTTGCCGAGGATAGAAGGGTGTGGACGGATGAACTGGGATTGATTAAGGTTGCTCCTGAGGTGGTCTTTTTTGCCACGCTCAACGAGGGTGAGGAGTTTATTGGCACAGAGATGATGGACGCGGCTTTACGGGACAGGTTTTATGTGATCTTACTGGATTACCTGCCCGGTGACGTGGAGATGAAGGTGCTCCACCTCAAAACCGGAATAGACGAAGCCGATGCCCTGACGATCGTCAATGTCGCCAACGAGTTGAGAGGGAACAGCCAACAGCCTATTACGGTTTCAATCCGTCACACGCTGATGATTGCGGAGTTGGTATCTGTGGGGGCGTCCATCCGAGAGGCATTCATCAACAGCCTGTCGATAAGTAGAGACATATTGGAATCTACCCTCCTCTCCCTCCACCTTCAAATGGGTCTAACCGGTGGCGGTGATGGCAGAGTCTACAATACTTATTGAATCCAAACCGAGGGGTATCTCCGAATTTTGGCGGAAAAACACCTCCCATATCCCCACAACTGAGCTGGCAAACCTGTTAAAGGCCCTTCGCAAGGTGGGCGGCCATATAGGTCCAAACGTTGGCCAGATCATGTGGGAAGGTATGTCAACCACCCAAAGTGGCATCATCAGCCTGAATCCCGAGTACATCCTGGAGGAATACCCTGTCCCCGCCGAGAATGTCGATTACCTGGTCGGGGTCGTAACCCATGAGGCCTTACATAAGACACAGTGGAGTGATCTGGTCTGGCGTGGAGTGCATCAGGTAAGCCAGAACATGAAACCCCGCCAGAGGATCATTCTTCAGAAGATTGTTTATATCGGAGAGGATATTTACGTTGATTATATTTCAGAGCAATCGATTCTCGGTCTTTATACCCGCAAGACCAGAAGAGTGGCCATGGATGAGGCCAAGAGCAGATTGAACCTTAACGCCGTTACAGTTGATGAGTTGATATACCTCTGGTGGTTGAATGCCTGGGGAGAGGAAATGGATGCCACCAGGGTTCAGCTCTACGAAGAGCCACTCAAGGTGCTGAACAACCTGCTACCCGAATTGAAAGAGGTCAGTCACAGCAAGAAAGGAGTGATCGACCGCTGTGACCTGCGCCGCGCGATCTATCTCCGGGCGTGGGAAGGCGTCCGGGATATGATTGCTTCATGGGCGATAACAGACAAGGCGCTTTTATGGTATCCGCCGAGCACCGGGCAGCAAGATAGTTCCAGCCAAAAAAAGGCACCAAAGAGTGCCCCGGTGGCGCTGGCCCCCTCTGTAGCCCAGGAGATAGAAGCTCTGCTGGCGATCAGCTCTGCCGATATCACCCCCATCATAAGGTCTATTGTCGGCGAAGAAAATGAGGATGTCGTTTCCATGTCCAAGTGGGATTTCGCCATTCCAGGGCAAGGGACGGCAGAGACCCAAATGGTTAACCGGCTGAAAGCGATATTTCGAAACTATGCGGAAAGAAAGTTCCTTGTTAGTCGTGGGCTTACCAGCGGCAAGGTTGATAGAAAACGGTTATACCGGGCGCCCATTACGGGGCGCTGTTTCATGGACAAGCAAAAGCTTCCCAATTTGAACTGGAATATCTGCTTGCTCATCGACGCCTCTGGTTCCATGGGACAGCAGGCTAAGTGGAAATTGGTGGAAAACACGGTAGCCACCCTACATAAGGCCTTAAAAGGGCTCGAAGGTCGCGTGCAGGTCTGGGCTTACTTCGAGTCCGGCCACATCTGCATGATGTCCCCGTTGATCAAGGGAAAACAACTGTTCACTGTGCCCCCTGGAGGGCAAACAGCTTCGGGGCAGGCACTTATTGCCGCCGCATTTTTCATGCCCAAAGAGAGCGGGCGCCGATTCCTGGTCCATATAACAGACGGGGCATCAAATTACGGTTGTGATGTCCAATATGGCATCGATTACTGCAAGGCGCAGAATATTCACCTGGTAACCCTTGGCTGCGGGTGCCCGAATCGCAAGGCGATGTTGGAACAGTATGGGAGGTCAATCCAATTCGTCGACCATTTTAGCCAGTTGCCGGATGCCCTGGAAAAGTTGTTGAAGTGGACATTCATCTACGGAATGAAACAGCAGCCCGGCGTAACGAAAGGTCTGAGTCGATTTATGGATATGGCGTCAAAAACATAGGAAGTGGCATCTCACGACTTTTAGGGGTAAAAGCCAACTGCTGACAGACAATATCCTTTCGGATAGCTTAATGAAAGGAGCAGGTAATGCAAGAGAATGTTATGACAGGAGAAGAAGAGCGGAAAATAGGGATAATAACCGATGTTCAGAGGTATTCTCTTTGTGATGGACCTGGCATCAGAACAACCGTTTTTCTTAAAGGCTGCCGGATGGGTTGCAAGTGGTGTCATAATCCGGAAGGTCATCGGCGTTATCCCGAGGTACTCCCTTATACGTCAAACTGTACTGGTTGCGAAAAGTGTCTTGAAGTGTGTCCCACAGGTGCCATAACTCTTATAGAACCAACCGTACCTAGAATCGACAGGACCCGCTGCATTACATGTCTCCAGTGTGTTGAGGTCTGTGCTTATGATGCGTTAGTCTGCTGGGGCAGGATTGTTACGGCAAAAGAGGTAATAGATGAAGTAGAGCAAGATATTGTATTTTTTAAAAATTCCGGGGGAGGAATGACGGTGTCCGGTGGCGAACCTCTGGCGCAGCCAGAGTTTACATTGGCGCTGTTTAAGTGCGCCCGGAAACGGGGGATTAGCACAGCGTTAGACACCTGCGGTTATAATAAATGGGAACTATTAGAGCCCATACTGGAGTGGACGGATTTCGTACTTTTCGATATTAAACATATGGACCCCCAGGCCCATAAGGACTATTGCGGGACTAATAACGAACTCATACTGGAGAATGCCAGGAGGATAGCTGATAAAGGGATAAAGATGCGGATAAGGATTCCCATAATACCCGGCAGGAATGACTCGGAGGAAAATCTTCGAAACACTGCCGATTTCATTGAACAACAATTGGACAAGAACAATGTGATAGTAGGGGTCGATTTACTGCCCTATCACCCCTATGCGGGAGCTAAGTATCGGCTCTTCGGGCTGGATTATCCTTTCCCTCAAGGTGAAGGGTATCCTGAGGAAAAGTTAGCGCAGATGGTTGATTTATTTGTTGACCGGGGGTTTGATGTAACCGTAGGCGGATAGGGTAGGGGTTTCCCGCTTGCACTAGCGATGCTGAGTAAGTGCGATTCCTCTGAAAGGGGGTAGCAACACAGAACACTGCGATTGCCAAGGAGACGCAGTCCTTATCTTGGTAGTCATATTTGAAGGAGGAGTGGGGGATGCCAAGGAAGAGCAAAATGCTCAACTGTCCGAAGAAGAAGGACGCATTTTGTAAGAAGGGGGCCGAGGGAAATAACCCTAAGCCCGTGCAGGATTGCCCCCTGGATCCCAAGACTTGTGGGTTCTGCATGGCGATGACCACTTGTTGAAAGCGGAATCGCCAAGCCATTGCGCTTCACAGATACAGAGGAAGCCCTTTAGAATATTGGGGTAATAGCAAGTTCGTGCGTCTTACCTCGGCGTCAAAGTCCCCTCCAGGCGCTGGAGTATCTCCCCTGCCCCCGCTACAATACCGTCGATAACCTCCTTGGTGCTCACGATTTCATCGATGAGCCCGACAACCTGACCGCAGCCCGCTATACCTGCCTCCAGCTCGCCGTCCTTAAATGCTTTCGCCGCTTCCCCACCGCCTATTACGGTGGCGAGCTCCTCAAGGGTGGCACCCCTCTGTTCCATCTCCAGCGCTTTCTCGGCAGCCTTGTTTTTGAGCACGCGGTGGGTATTGCGAATGGAGCGCATAACGAGCGTGGTATCTGTTTCTTTCGACCTTAATAGCCACTTCTTGAATTTTGGGTGTAGTGGAGCCTCATGTGTCGCCATAAATCTGGTGCCGATCACCACCCCCTCTGCACCCAGGGCCAATGCAGCCACAAAGCCGCGAGCATCGGCAACTCCCCCTCCAGCGATAACTGGTAAGGAGAGGGCATTAACCGTTGCCGGAACGAGCACGAATGTGGTAACATCCACCATGCCAGTGGCACCACCATTCTCCACCCCCACCACAGCCACCATATCCACCCCCACCCGTTCTGCTGTCTGAGCATGTTTCACCGCAGCGCATTTATGAATAACCTTCACATTCCCCTCTCTCAGGCGGGGCAGGTATTCATCGGGGGCCTTAAAGCCGGATGTTTCCACCACAGGGACTCCTTCCTCGATCAGCACCTCGATGTATTCCTCATTCGGTAGCGGCCTCATAGCGGGGAACAGGCTTAGATTGACGCCAAAGGGCTTATCAGTGAGGCTTTTCGTTTTTCTGATATCCTCCCGAAGTTCCTTCCCTGAGGCATAGGCTGCCGAGACGAGAATGCCCAGCCCCCCGGCATTGGAAACCGCCGCTGCCAGCTTGGGGCAGGAAACCCACATCATCCCCCCTTGAATTATGGGGTATTCAATACCCAGTATCTCTGTGACCCGCGTCTTGAACATAAGCTTACCCTCCTTTCAGCGAAATCTAGGTAAAGGATACTATCACGGTGAGGAGAAGTCAACACCGAATCTGGATTGAAAAGCCTCCCCTCATAGGCTATAATCGATATAATTGGTTATGGTGGTTTTATGCTTAGGACTCATAGCTGCGGGAAACTAGCCAAAAAGCATATCGGTGAGCGGGTAACCATTGCCGGCTGGGTGCATCGGAGGAGGGACCACGGAGGGCTGGTGTTCATCGACCTCAGGGACCGGGAGGGCCTGGTGCAAGTGGTGTTCAATCCTGAGGTATCGGGTGAGGGGCACGAGGTTGCTACAAAGCTACGCCATGAGTATGTGGTGAAGGTTTCTGGCGAGGTGGCGAAGCGCCCAGAGGGAACGGAGAACCCAAAGCTCGCCACAGGTGAGATCGAGGTCATTGCGCAGCAGATCGAGATTCTCAACCCCTCAAAGACACCGCCATTTTACATAAATGAGGATATAGAGGTGGACGAAAACCTTCGCCTCCGCTATCGCTATCTCGATCTGCGCCGCGAGAAGATGAAAGAGAACATAATCCTGCGCCATCGGGTGGTCAAGTTTATGCGCGATTTTCTGGATGAGAGAGGCTTTATCGAGATCGAGACCCCCATCCTGATCAAGAGCACCCCTGAAGGAGCGCGGGACTACCTGGTGCCCAGTCGAGTCCATCCCGGCAGGTTCTATGCCCTGCCCCAATCCCCCCAGCAGCTCAAGCAGCTACTCATGGTTGCTGGCTTTGAGAGGTATTATCAAATCGCTAGGTGCTTTCGCGATGAGGACCTGCGCGCCGACCGTCAGCCGGAGTTCACCCAGCTCGACCTGGAGATGAGCTTTGTCGATGAGCAGGACATCCTCACTCTTATGGAGGAGCTTTTCACCTCACTGGTGGAAAATGTCAAGCCCATGATGCGAGTCTTGAAGCCCTTCCCCCGTCTCTCCTACCACGATGCCATGGAGCGCTATGGCACAGACAAGCCTGACCTGCGCTACGGTCTGGAGATCAGGGATTTATCGGACATTGCCGCTGGGTCCGATTTCGCCGTGTTTCGCTCCGCCCTCCAGAGAGGGGGGTGGGTGAAGGGGATATGTGCCCCGGGCTGTGCCCATTACTCGCGTCGCCAGCTCGATGAGCTAGCTGAGTTTGTCCAGGCTCGTGGAGCGAAGGGGCTGGTCACACTCCCACTCGTTGAGGAGCAGGCGAGGTCCATCGCCACCAAATTCTTGACCAGGCAACAGATCACGGAGATGGCGATGCGTTTCGGTGCTAATAAAGGGGACCTCCTCCTCATCGTTGCCGGGGAGCGAAAGGTGATGGAAGCGCTCGGTGCCCTGCGTCAGGAGATGGCGCATCGCCTGGGGCTTGCTGACCCTAATCTCCTCGCTTTCTGCTGGATCCTCGATTTTCCCTTGCTTGAGTGGAGCGATGAGGGGGGGTGGGAGCCGATGCATCACCCCTTCACTGCACCCCGGGATGAGGATATTCCCCTGCTTGATAGCGCCCCGGAGAAGGTGCATGCCAAGCATTATGACATTGTGTGCAACGGGTGCGAGATTTCCAGCGGGAGCATCAGGATCCACACTCGTGAGCTTCAGGAGAAGATTTTCAAACTGTTAGGGTATAGCGAAGAGGAGGTTAGGCAGCGCTTCGGAAACCTCCTGGAGGCCTTTGAATACGGTGCTCCGCCCCATGGCGGCATCGCCCCCGGAATCGACCGTCTGGTGATGCTCCTTGCCGGGGAGCAGACCATCAGGGAGGTGATCCCCTTCCCCAAGAACCAGAGCGCCACGGACCTGATGTTCGATGCCCCCTCCGAGGTATCGGAGGAGCAGCTTAAGGAGCTGCACCTCAAATTAAGGCTCGATTAAGGGGAGCCATTTATGGATATAGCGGAAGCAACTTGCTGGCTAAGGCTTCTTCTGGATGAAGCGATAAAGGGCGAAAAAGGCGAAAAGGCTGGCGGGGTTTTGCTCTCAGGGGGGCTGGATACGAGCATCATCGCTCTCATTGCCAAAAGGTATGTGCCGCGGCTGAAGGCGCTCACCGTGACGCTGGAAGGCTTCGATGAGGACCTAAAATATGCAAGGAGGGTGGCCCAGTTCCTCGAACTGGATCACAGGGTTCACTTTTTCAGCGAGCAGGAGCTAGTGGAAGCAGCTTCAGAGGCAGCAAGCATCTTGAACAGTAGTGAATATGAGGCCTGCGTTCCCTCTCATATTAAGGAAGGTATTGTCGAAGGCTATAGTGAGGCAGTGGGACCCACTACCTTCGCTCCAGCCTATATTGCGATGAGGTTTGCCAAAATCTATGTGAATTCCATATATACCGGCGATGGCGCTGATGAGCTATTTATTGGCTACGACTCCATCGTCAGCTTTATTGACTTTATCGCCTCCCGTGGCGATGCGCCCTTCGCCAGGGATTTGGAGCGGGAGTTATCATCACGGGTGTTTCAAGCCTATGACCTTAGATACCCTTTTATGCTGGCCTGCTCCCTGGGCCTGAGGTTGAAAGCCCCATATCTCACCCCTGAGGTTAGCGAATTTGCTCGAAGAATCCCTGTGGAATATAAGGTAAGATCGGAAAGGGGGAAAGTATGGGGGAAATGGCTTCTCAGGAAGGCATTTGAAGACTACCTGCCCCCCGATATTGTATGGCGGGAAAAGACCACTATAGATTCAGGGACGGGGGCGATAAGACCGATGATCAGGAAGCCATAACCCGGGCTTATTCAGGCTCTCTCACCAGCAGCTGGACCACCGGCATGAGCTTGATTTCCCCGGCCCCGGTCACCACTATTGACTTATCAGCGTCAAAATCAATGATGAGGGTAGTCGTCCCACCGCTTACCACCTCAAAGGGCCTGACAATCTTAAGCCACTCGCTGGGGACAGTGGCGTCTGTGGTGTTGCCATCTATAGTCACATTGACGCTGACGACATGCATCCGCAACTGGGTGTAATTCCCCGCCGGCACCGACGGCGCATACCCTAAGACTGTCTCATTGCCGGCAACTTCCCAAAGGTCGAAGGTGACATTGGCAGTGACATTGCCGTTGACCACTATCGGTATCGTTTCCCAGCCGCTTTCGTTGCCAGCCCCTGCCCGGTGGATCGCGATCTCATCAATTGTGACCACTATCGCCGTTACGTTGCCCGGTGGCTTATCGGTAACACGGACTTCAACCGCGCCTGTAGCAGCAGGGCCGCAGGCAAAGAAAACAGCACACGCCGATACTATGAGAGCCACTGCCGCTATTATTCCAAGCACCTTTTTCATGCTATCGCTCCTTTCCGTGAGAATTAACCCCTATCTCAGCAGTTCTGCTATTATACCTTGCAACTCGCAACATGTCAAATTAGCTAGAGTGGCTTGCTAAATTCGGGCATCCAGGCTAAAATTGACTATTGCCAGATGAATGGCTATTCTTGGCGGTAGTTTTCCGCCTCAAAGGAGAGGTTTATTACCAGGAAAATTGTCCTGGTGGCGACGGTTATCATTCTGGCCCTGGCTGCCATGACCCCAGCCTGCAATATGGCACTTGGCAACAAGGGGCTAACCCTCTATGGCTCCGAGCCCGCTACCCTCGACCCCGCCCTTTGCACGGATGCCACCTCAGCAAGCTATATTGTGGAGATCTTTAGCGGCCTTGTAACCCTCGATAATGACCTTGAGGTCATCCCGGATATTGCCCAGAGCTGGGATATTAGCCCCGATTTAAAGACTTATACCTTTCACCTCCGCGACGGGGTGAGGTTCCATAACGGCAAACCGGTAACAGCGAGCGATTTCAAGTATTCTATAGAGCGGGCCGCTGACCCCCGGACACGCTCCCCGGTGGCTGAGGCCTATCTTGGCGACATCGTTGGCATCAAGGAGAAGCTGCGGGGTGAAGCGGATGAGGTCAGCGGGGTCAGAGTGATCGACGATAAGACCCTCCAGATCACCATCGACGCCCCCAAAGCCTACTTTCTTTCTAAACTGACTTACCCCACCGCCTTCGTTGTTGACCAGGCGAATGTTGAGTCAAGCGCCAACTGGTGGCAGCACCCCAATGGGACAGGCCCCTTCAAGCTTGGGGAATGGCGGGAAGGACAGTGGATCATCCTCGAGCGGAATGAGCACTTTTACAGAGAGGTTGCTAAGCTGGAGAGAGTGACCTTCCGCCTCACCGGAAACTCAATGATGATGTATGAGAGGGGAGAGATTGACATAACTCAAGTAGACACTGCCAACATCGAGAGGGTGCTCGACCCCACGAACCCATTAAACAAAGAGTTGGTGGATGCCCCAGAGCTTTCCGTTTGGTATATCGGCTTCAATACAGCCATGCCTCCCTTCGACGATGAGAAGGTGCGTCAGGCATTCTGCCACGCTGTGGATAAGGATAAGATCATCGAGATATTGCTAAAAGACATTGTGTCCCGCGCCGATGGCATCCTCCCCCCTGGCATGCCTGGCTACAATGAGGAACTGGAGGGCCTGACTTACGATGTTGAGAGGGCACAGCAGCTTATCGCTGAGTCAAGCTACAGCGATGGCCTGCCACCCATCGTCCTCTCTTCGCCGGGCAGTTGCGCTGGGGTATCCTCCGTAGATATTGCGATTGCATCGATGTGGCAGGAGAACATTGGGGTTGAGGTGGAGATCGAAGCAGTGGAATGGGAAACCTTCCTCGATGACCTAAGGGAGGGGAGGTTTCAGACCTTTGAGGTTGGCTGGATCGCAGATTACCCCGATCCTGAGAATTTCTTGGACCTCCTTTTCCACAGCGAGAGCGTGGAGAACCATACCGCCTACAGCAATCCCGATGTCGATGAGTTGCTGGAGGCGGCAAGGGTGGAAGGCGATGTTGGTGCAAGGCTAGAAATTTATCAGGAGGTGGAGCAGATTATTGTCGATGAGGCCCCCTGGCTCCCTCTCTGGTTTGGAAAGAGCTATTTCCTGGTCAAGCCCTATGTGAAAGGCTTCTCCCCTGCCCCGATGATTATCCCCACTTTCAAGGATGTATGGATCGAGGAGTGACCTTCTTGATCTCGTTCAGGTAGATAGGTGACACTTGAGAGAGGCAAGAGGGTTTCACTTGTCATTGCGAGAACCCCGACTTGTCGGGGGACGAAGCAATCGTTCGGCTGAGCTCACGACGAAGCCTCAAGAGAGGGAAACGACTAAGGGATTGCTTCGCGGAGTTTATCCTGAGCCGTATGTTGAGATTCTTCCCCCGACTTGTCGGGGTCAGAATGACAGAAGGCGAAGGGCTCGCAATGACGGCAGGGCTTGGCTTACTAAATTAGTGGACGAGGTCATTTTCTTGGACGAGGGCGCTGTTTCATGCTATAATCTCTCGGGGTAAGATGAAGGTATCGACGGAACGAATTGAAAATAGCCAGGTGGTGCTTGAGGTTGAGGCGGAACCTGAGGAGGTGGAACGCTCCCTGGAGGAGGCCTACCGCCGTTTGGTGAAGCGGGCCGATGTCCCTGGTTTTCGACGGGGGAAAGCACCTCGGGCCATGCTGGAGCGCTATATTGGCAGGGAGGCGCTCCTTCAGGAGGCCCTGGACCATCTGGTCCCTCAGCTCTTGAGACAAGCCATCGAGGAGCAGGGGATCGATGCCATCGCTCATCCCGAGATCGAGATCACCCAAAGCGATCCCGTGACCTTTAAGGCCACCCTCCCGGTGCGCCCCACCGTGGAACTGGGAAACTATCAGGAGATCAGCATCGCTCCAGAGCCTGTTGAGGTCACTGAGGAGGAGATGAATAGGGTTATCGAGCAGCTTCAATACCAGCATGCCCTCTGGGAACCAGTGGAGCGACCGATTAAATTTGGCGATCTGGTAACCATCGATGTTGAGGGAAGCATCGGGGAGGAATCTCATCTGGATAGGGAGGGCATTCCATTCCATGTGCTCCAGGGCTTACCCTGGCCTGTGCCTGGGTTTGCGGAAAAACTGGAGGGATTAGAGAAGGGGCAGGAGAAGGAATTCACCATCTCCTTCCCCGCTGACTATGAGACGAGCGAACTTGCGGGAAAGGAGTGCCTATTCAAGGTGCTGATCAGCGAGATCAAGGAGAAAAAGCTCCCTGAACTCAACGATGAATTCGCCAAAAGCCTTGGTGAGGGTTTTGAAAGCATGGATTCGCTCCGTGAGCGAGTAACCTCCAATCTCCGGCTTATGGCTGAGGAGGAAGCCAGGAGACGCTATGAGGGAAAGGTAATCGATGCGGTGGTTGAGCTGACTCAAGTGGAGTTCCCGCCCATTTTGGTGGAGAACGACATCGACCAACTCATCGCGGGACAGGAAAGACTGCTCAGGGATAACAGGATGAGTCTGGAGGACTACCTCAGGAGCAGGAAGAAGACCGCGGAGAAGCTCAGGGAGGAGCTTCGTCCCCTGGCCACAAGGCAGGTCACTCAATCTCTCGTTCTAACCAAGGTGGCAGAGGCGGAGAGGATCGAGGTGAGCGAGGAGGAGATCGATGGGGAGATCGAGGCGATGGCTCAGGGGGTAGGTGAGAAGGGAGAGGAGCTAAGGAAGATGTTCAATTCCCCAGCGGCTCGCCAGTCCCTGGAGGAGATGTTGCTTACCCGGAAGACGGTTAAGCGGCTGGTGGAGATCGCCTCGGGTAAAGCTGAATCTACATAAGGAAAGGGGGAAGAAGATGGAACCAAAAGGGATAATACCTATGGTAATCGAGAGTGGCGCCAGGGGGGAGCGTGCCTTCGATATATATTCGTTGCTCCTCAAGGAGCGCGTAGTTTTTCTGGGCACACCGATCAGTGACCAGATAGCGAACCTTATCGTAGCCCAGCTTCTCTATCTGGAGCGTGAGGATCCAGAAAAGGACATCAGCCTCTACATCCACTGCCCTGGTGGGCTGATCAGCGCCGGTCTTGCCATCTACGATACCATACAGATCCTCCGCTGCGATGTTTCCACAATCTGCCTTGGCCTGGCCGCTAGCATGGGGACCGTTCTCCTTTGTGCTGGCACTAAAGGGAAGCGTTATTCCCTGCCCAATGCAACCATCCACTTGCACCAGCCTGTGGGTGGCGCTCAGGGGCAGGCGGCGGATATAGCGATCGCCGCTAAGGAGATCATAAGGATGCAGGAGGTGCTTCGCTCCATCATCGCCAAGCATACCGGTCAGCCCATAGAAAAGGTAGCCAGGGACACCGATCGCGATTTCTATTTGAGCGCAGAGCAGGCGGTGGAATATGGGCTGGTGGACGAGATCCTGACCAAGACAGAGGTTAAAGCATAGGCGATTCAATCGGGCAGGGCTTCCACTTCCAAAGGGTTAATTTTCGAAAAGGGAGGGGTTATGCCCGCGGTAATTTATGAGAAGAAAGGCCGTATTGCCTACATCACCCTAAATCGCCCCGAGGTAATGAATGCCATTAATATGGAGGCGCAGAAAGGGTTGAACGAGGCCTGGGCCAATGTCAGGGATGATCCCGATGTTTGGATCGCCATTGTCACCGGGACCGGGGATCGGGCATTCTCCGCAGGAGCTGACCTCAAGGAGATAGCGGCGCTGAGGATGCAGGCGGAGCAGGGGGGCGGAATGCCTGAAATAGTTTCCCCTCTCGTCCCGATGCGCAGCCCGGAGGTATATAAGCCCTTTATTGCTGCCATCAATGGCATTGCTACTGGCGGTGGCCTGGAGCTGGCTCTCATCTGTGACATCAGGATCGCTGCCGATAGTGCCCGCCTCGGCCTGCGTGAGGTAGTCCAGGCGGTCATGCCGGGCTGGGGGGGAACCCAGAGATTGCCCCGCCTTGTCCCATTCGGCATCGCCCTCGAGATATTGATGACCGGGGACTTCATCAGCGCCCAAGAGGCCTACCGCATCGGACTGGTTAATAAGGTGGTGCCCCTTGATGAGCTCATGCCCACCGCCGAGGCCCTGGCCAACAGGATCAATGAAAATGGACCCCTTGCAGTCAGGGCAGTAAAGGAGGCTGCCTATCGAGGGGTGCGCATGTCCCTTGATGAGGGACTGCGCCTCGAAAGTCTTCTAATGCAGGGACTGATGACGAGCGAGGATGCTAAGGAGGGACCCCTCGCCTTCGTAATGAAGAGGAAGCCTGAATATAAGGGGCGCTAGGCTCTTTCGTTCATAGAGGCTGTTGGTAAAGTTGCCCCAGTTCCTGAAGGGTAGGAAGACCAGCCCGTGCCCCAATTTTTGTGGTAGAGAGAGTAGCTACCATGTTACCTAGATTGCCGCACTCCCCTGTATCCATCCCCCGGAGGAAGCCATAGAGAAAGCCAGTGACGAAGGCATCACCGGCGCCAATAGTATCCACTCCAGGTTTTCTTTTCGCCTTTTTGGCCTCGATCATGTATTCACCCTCGCTGCTAACGAGGTAGCAGGTGGCCCTGGTATTTCCTTTCCTTATTCCCTTGCCCAAGGTGACGGCCACCATTTGACACCCCGCATCCAAACACCTCTGGGCTCCCGGTCTAAAATCCTCGCCGGTCAGCTCCTCCACTTCCTCTCGATTGAGGAAAAGGATGTTGGTTCTCTTTATTATCGGTGCCAGGCAATCCATTCCCTTGGCAGCATATATCGACCCCGGTGCGAAGCTCACTTTGATAGAGAGAGGTATCCTCTCTATTAGCCCCTTCTGGATCCTGAGCTGCCCTTCATCGGCGAAGGAGGAGAGGTGAAGTATCTTGGCCTGGCTAATGTAGCCCAGGTCTATGTCATCGCTCTCAAGCAGGCTGTTGGCGCCCGGAAGCACATAGATGGCTCGCCTACCCCCCTTATCAGTGAGACAAAATGTGGCGCCCGTTTTCGCTTTTTTCGTCCTGATCTGCTTGGTATTGACGCCTACGCTCCTAAAATCCTCAAGGAGCATTCTACCCTCTTCATCATCGCCCACAACACCGAGAAAGCCGGTCTTCACCCCAAGCTTGGCTAAACCGTAAATAGTATTTGCTGCTGAGCCCCCGGGCGCTAGGCAGTAATCGGTCACCACAGCCTCACCATCGCTGAGGATACGCTTTACATTATGGATAAGGTCCATGTTTAACGCCCCAAAGCCTATTACCTCGATGGCACTCACATATTTCTCCTAGCCCAGCTTTCCTGCCTCCTCCCGAACAATGCGGCGAATCCTTTTGTGAATCCTCAGCGGCTCCTCAATATCGCTGCGCCCCACAAGCCAGTGGAAGTTTCCCCTATTCGCTACACGGCCAAGCCTTTCCCTTTCTCTCACAATCCTCTCCACAGCCTCCCTACCCCCTTCCTCCCAGGCATCCAAAGCGAGCTTCAGATCGCCGATGTTTGTGGAGGCAAGACCCATGGTGGCGAAGGGGAGGGCATACTCATTTGCATTGAAGGCAATGGCAAGACCACCAGCGCTATCGACCACCTCGAGCATCCTGGCATCGGTGATGCTGTCGCCGACGACAACCGCCCGCTCCAGGTGTTGACCATGAGCCTGGGCGAATCCCTCAAGCGCCGCCACCTTCCTTCGCCCACCTATCGGCTTTACCTCGCTGAGGGCAAGGCCAAGGCTGGTTTTGGGCAACTCCACCCAGAAGAAGCGGTCGAGGCGCTTTTTCGCACTCTCACCACCCTTCTCTGATTTCATCGCCAGGATTTCATGCTCTATCTCCTCTATCCTGGCGATGTCCTCTTCCCTTGCCAGGTTTCGATATCGGTCGAGGGGAAATCTGGTGCAGGCGAGGTTCTCAGGGGCAATGCCTACCCTCTGGATGATGCGGCTGGCATATTGCTCATAGGTAGTGCTGATGCAGAATACACGCCAATTCTTCAGGCTCACGATAAGCTCACGCGCCCCATTAACAATGGCTGCCCGCTCCGCAAGCCCCCCGATGTCCTCCCCCGATATGCCATGGCAAACCAGAAATGGGACGATGAGGGCTAGGGTATCCCCAGGCTCATAGCCCTTCCTCTCCTCAAGGGCCAGGAGGTCATCGTAGCGGCTTATCACCTCGAAGACCCGACCGCCATTGGGGAAGAGCTTCATCATCTCATAGGCATTATCCTGGATCGATAAGGGGCCCTCCATATCAAAGAAGATGAGGTTCATTTGGCGAGCGCCCCTTTTACTTTTTCGTCTATCTCCCCGGTTAGATCGTATCCCTCTATCGCTTTTCCACCGCCGTCAACCACCCTCCCCCCCTCTATCCTTACCTTTCCTTCGCTGAAGGCTTTGAGGGTGGCAACAATTAAAGGGAACTCCCTTGCCAGGCCGTGTTGGCGGATTAGCTTGAAAAGGGGACTTCTTTCACCCTCCTTGGTTTTCAATTCCTCTATAGAGCGCCCCTTTATCTCATCCCAGTATCTATCGAAGGGCTCACCCCTGAGTGAAAAAGTGCAAAAGGTTACCGGTGGACCCTCGTCAAGCTCTGGGGTGACGAGGTGCATCATCACACCGGTCTCCGATGCCCCTTCCTCGATCAATTGCCAGATCACCTCCTGCCATGTTCCCCTGGGGCCACCCGGGGCGGCAGGGTGGAGGTTGATCATGGGATAGCGCTGGCACATCTCCTCGCCCACGATGAGCATATAGCCAGCCAGGACGCAAAGGTCGGGGCGACCCCGACAGGTCGGGGCCAGTCGCCTCATCGCTTCTTTTTCGAACTGGAGCCGATTGTATCGGCTTTCTCCTAACCTTTCTTTGAATTTACTCGATGATAAGCAGATAAGGGGTATCTTGTAGCTTTGGACTAGCTCGAAAAAGAGGTCGCTCTCCCTTTTTTCGCCTTGTTCCCGATTACTAAAAACGAAAGCTATCTCAGCTTTTATTTCGCCTTTCTGTATGCTACCGCAAACAGTCCGAAAAAGGTCGCGCGCTGCCTTATCCCGCCCTGTGGAAAACCACCCGATCTTATACACTTTTTCCATTTTTCGCTCATTTTATCCCATTTTATAGAATAACATGCAATGAAGTCGCTTTTCAAGGCTTTCGGTCTATCGTCCCCTTAGATACTTCTCCAGCCTGGCCCAATTGCTCCATAGATGAACCCAAGGGTTGGCTCTCCTCCCTACGACATCGCCTTTTGCTAGAGCGAGGAGGAACTGGCCCTTGTCGTTGAACTCAGGCATCTCCACATAGGTGTTGCCGATCTCGAAGGATGTATGGGCATCGCTGCCTGCGCTTGAGAGGAGCCCATGAGCTTGGGCGAAGCGATGAGCCATAGCATTCTGGCGAGGTAATAGAAGGCGGGAGTTGAATACCTCAATGATGTCAATGTAGGGCACGAGCGCCTCCAGGCTTTGGCGACGCAGGGCGGAAGACCGGAAACTATCAAAGGGGTGAGGGATGCACACTGCCCCCCCTTGCTCCTTAATGCGGTATGCAGCTTCCTCAGCGGGAAGCCCTCGGGGAACCTCTTCGCTGAGAAAGTATCCGATGATCTCTCCAGTGAGGGTCTGAATCTCCTCGCCCACAATCACCTTGAGCCGAAGGCTCGGCTCGACCTGTCGGCCGAATGGGGCGAGCCGTTTCATCTCCAGTGCGCCGGCGATGGTATTGTGGTCGGTTATGGCGATGCAGTTGATCCCAATTTCAAGGCAGCGAGTGATGATCCTCTCCAGCGGTGTATTGGAGTCAGGGGAGTAAGCGGTGTGAATGTGAAGGTCGGCTTTTATCAAGATGATTCACCCTTATTCTCTAGCTCTTGCTCAAAGGTAGCCTGGAGCTGGCTTATCTTAAGTTCCGCAGCATCCAGCCGCTCGCTGCATATCTTGGCAAGCCCCATCCCTTCCTCGAAGAGGGCAATCGACTCCTCCAAAGTAAGCCCTCCCGCCTCCAGAGCTTGCACTATCTTCTCCAGTCTGCTTAGCGCTTCTTCAAAGGAAAGCTGTTCATCC
>JACUUT010000085.1 GCA_014859165.1 Dehalococcoidia bacterium | reverse complement strand
CCATATCCCGTGCCATCGAAGGCGACGCCGATTACAGGCTCCTGAACCCCGTTTTCCACCATGCAGCTAACAATGTGGGCATGGTGATGCTGCACTCCAACGAGCATGAGATCGCCCGCCCGCCCCTTAGCGTATTTGGTCGAGAGGTATTCCGGGTGCAGGTCACAGGCCAGAACCTCAGGCTCGAGGCGGAAGAGTCTTTTGTAGAGCTCGATGGCGTTCTCGAAGTGCTCCAGGGTCTCGAGGTTCTCCATATCGCCGATGTGCTGGCTGATGAAGGCATAGTTGTCCTTGGTAATGCAGAAGGTATTCTTGAGTTCAGCGCCACAGGCAAGAACCTGCTTTTTCGTCTTGAAGGGGAGGTGAATGGGATAGGGGGCATAGCCGCGTGCTCTTCTGATGAGCTGAGGCTTGTCTTGCTCCACGATAGCCACACTATCATCGTAGCGGGCATAGATATCGCGATTGTGTAGAACGAAAAAGTCGGCGATGCCCTCAAGCCTCCTTAACGCCTCAGCGTTGTCCTTAGCGATGGGCTCCTCGCTGAGGTTGCCGCTGGTCATCACCAGGGGAAGGCCCGTCTCCCTGAGCAGCACGTGGTGAAGGGGGGTGTAGGGCAACATCACACCGAGGTATTTGAGCTCGGGTGCTACCTTTCGCGAGACCGAAGAATTCTCCCGCCACCTTAAGAGCACGATGGGACACTCAGTGGAGCTGAGCAGCCTCTCCTCCTCTACGGACACAAAGCAATGCTCTTTTACCTTATCTATGGTGGCTAGCATTATCGCCAGGGGCTTATAGGGGCGCCTCTTTCTATCCCGCAACAGCTCGACCGCCTCATCACTGGTGGCATCGCAGGCGAGGTGGAAACCACCCAGTCCCTTAATCGCTAGGATTTTTCGTTCCTTTAGCAGCCTACTAGCAGTAGCAATGACATCCTTGCAGGCGATAGCTTTACCATCACCATCGGTAAGTTCGAGAGAGGGGCCGCAATTGGGGCAGGCATTGGGCTGGGCGTGAAAGCGACGCTCCAGAGGGTCATCATACTCCCGCTGGCAATCAGGGCACATCACAAAACGGCGCATCGTGGTCTTGGGTCGGTCATAAGGGATGTCCTCGATGATAGTGAAGCGGGGTCCGCAATTGGTGCAATTGGTGAACGGGTAGCGATAGCGCCGATCGCCTGGGGAGAGGAACTCGCTTTTACAGGCATCGCAGGTAGCGATGTCAGGGGATACAAGCTGATATTCCCCCTCCTCGGCGAGGCTGCGGCGTATTTCGAACTCGGTGTAGCCAACAGGCGGGGCGCTAACGGCCATGATGTCCTCGATGCGGGCCAAGGGAGGAGCTTCCCTTTCCAGCTCGGCGAGGAATTGCTCCAACGCCTCCCGTTCCCCCTCCACCTCGATCTTAACATCGCCGGAGGTGTTTAAGACCCAGCCTGTGAGCTTATGTTTTGTGGCAAGCTGATAGACAAAGGGCCTGAAGCCAACCCCCTGAACCACGCCACGAACGCTTATCTGGACTAGCTCTACAGTCTTTGCTCTTGCCATAACACATCAGGTTTTCATCTGTGAGGACAGCCATGAGACCCAGTTATCGATCCCCTGACCTGTCTTGCAGGAGACCTCAATTATCTTGGCCCGGGGGTTTAACGCCCTGACGCCCCGACTGAAGTTAGCGATATCGAATTCCACGTATGGGAGAAGGTCGATCTTATTTATGAGCACCGCGTCTGCCTCACTGAACATCAGGGGATACTTATAAGGCTTATCATCGCCCTCGGGGATGCTTGAGATCATCACTTTCCGGTGCACCCCTAAAGCGAACTCGGCGGGGCAGATGAGGTTACCAACGTTTTCAATGATGAGTAAATCTGTGCCCTCCAAGGACATGCTCTCCAGGGCGTTATTGATCATGTTGGCATCGAGGTGGCAGGAGCCGCCGGTGTTTATTTGAAGGGCGGTCACATTCTCCTTACTTATTTTTTCGGCATCCAGGCTTGAGGCTATATCCCCCTCGATTACTGCGATTTTCACCCTGTCTTTTAGCTTTCTTATCGTTTCCAGGATGAGGCTTGTCTTTCCCGCTCCAGGGGAGGACATCAAATTTATGGCGAAGACACCCTTTTCATCGAACAGGCGCCGGTTCTTCATCGCAATCCGTTCATTGGCGCTCAATATATCACGAAGGACCTTCACCTGCATCATTCCACCTCTATGCTTTCAACATATAATTCGCGCCCCGCTATCACCTCGATGTTACAGCTCTGACAACTGGGGCACCTCCAGTCAAGTCCGCTCAAGGTAAAAGTGGCATCGCAATCGCGACAATAGGCTTTTATCGGGACCCTTTCAAATGAGAGTGTGGCCTCGCTGGCGATGGTATCTTTGCTGATGAAGTCAAAGTAGAATCTCACGCATTCATCAACAATCCCGGTCATCTCTCCGACCACCAGGTTGATCCTCATAATCTTGTTGGCATTGAAATTCTTGGCGTGTTCTAAGGCGATATCGAGCACGCCCTGAGTGATGGCGAGTTCGTGCATCTTTCCACACCATTTACATTATACACTATCTATATATCCTATACACCCTTTTGCAGGGTGCTTTAAGCGAGAGGCGCTGCCCTCATGGAAAGCTTTTGTTGAAAAAGCCCCTCTTCAAAAGGACATAAGAAATCGATGACCTCTAGTGAAGGACACAACATGCTACCCTCATCGGAGAGGATGAGTGAACCAGGCATGAGATAGTGGGGCTTGACAACTGGGCCCTCCTGTGTCATAATACCGCTTGGCGGGAGCGATGATGAGGAGTCCTCACTTGGCTGCTTGAGCCCCGATAAATCGGGGAGGCACAATTGGAACAAAATCTTAACCAGAAAGGAGGAAAGCCATGCCGAGGAAAGCATCCGAGTGGAAGGAGGCACAGGATGGTTTGATACACAAAGTTAAAAGCGTGGAAGAGAGAGAAGCCATACCTGAAAAGGCGTGCGGGAAATGCAAAAAATTCGGTCCCAAGCACTGGGCTCAAGATGGAACCGGCTGGTGTGGAGTTTTGAAAGGGGGGTCCAATTTAAAAAGTAGGCCGCCAGTGTTTGTGACGGAGGGTGAATCAGCCTATTTGACACTGTGGAATATGGATGCCAGC
>JACUUT010000084.1 GCA_014859165.1 Dehalococcoidia bacterium | reverse complement strand
TAGAAGGGCTGCTTTGCTCTCCCGCCGAGCTCTTCGCCATCGTCACCGACGAACCCTTTGAGGCTGACCTTCCCCAGTTCCCGCTGGATGATGTCTCAGAAATAGCCAACCTTATCGAAGAGAGGCTGATCGCCAAAAGTGGAGAGGAAGCGGTGCTCTTTGTAGATGGCTCCTATGTTCCCCTCAATCCCTTCACCAAGCAATTCATCAGCAATACCCTGATGGGCATGGTCTCCACGCTCAAGGGAGTGGAGAAGATAAGGAGCCTGGAGATCTCGGTGAGAAGGAGCCGAAAGCTCGGCTCGACCTGTCGGCCGAAGAGCAACCCTTAAAATCTCGCCTCAAATCGGGGAAAGCCCCCGCTGTATTCAGACCACTCCACCTCCACCCTCTCCACCCTTGCTCGATGTGGTCCCACTTCCAGAAGTCTCAAGAGTTGCTCCAGCTTTTCCCGCTCCCCCTCAGCTACCACCTCTACCGCCCGCTCAAGAAGTAGATTGCGCACATAACCGGTTAGCCCCAGCTCCTGAGCGTGGCGCAGGACAAAGTAGCGAAAATTCACCCCCTGAACCAGACCGTAAACTTTGGCGTAGAGAGATGCCTGCACCCTCAACCTCCTAGAGGAGCCTTGCCAGGGAGCGTGGCGTCACCCCATCCAACCTCTCCAGGCCATACTCCCGGGCGAGGCTAACCGCCTCAGTGAATTCCTGTCTCAGGAGGGGGCGGGAGAGGGCGGGGATTTTGAAGGCGCGATGAGCGGGGTAATACTGAGCCATTACATTCATATAAGTATCCCGTGAGATCTCCTGGGCGATGAAGCGCACCACCCCCTCGGTTCCTGCGATCCCATAGGGCAGAACGAGGTGCCGCACAAGAAGCCCCCGCCTCGCCACGCCTCGCTTATCTATCTGGAGGTCGCCAACCTGGCGATGCATCTCCTTTACCGCCGCCTGGTTCACTGAGGGGTAGTCTTTGACCCCAGAAAACCTGCGAGCGTTTCGCTCGTCGGAATACTTCATATCGGGCATATAGATATCGACAATACCATCGAGAAGCCTCAGGGTCTCCAGTGACTCATAACCACCGCAGTTATAGACCAGAGGGAGGGAGAGTCCTAATCCGACGGCAACCTGGAGCGCCTCCAGTATCTGGGGGACGACATGGGTTGGGGTAACCAGGTTTATATTGTGACAGCCCCTCTCCTGGAGGGAGAGCATCATCTTTGCGATCTCCCCCTTGCTTGCCACCCACCCCTGGCCCAACTGGCTGATGGGATAATTTTGGCAAAACATGCATCTCAGGTTGCAGTTGGTGAAGAAGATTGTCCCCGAGCCATGGGTGCCCACCAAGGGCGCCTCCTCCCCAAAGTGGGGCCCAAAACTTGAGACTACCGCCTCTGCGGCGGTGCGGCACATCCCCCTCTCACCCCGGAGGCGATCAACATGACACTGGCGCGGGCAAAGCTGGCAATCCTTCAGGATCGCTCGAGTCCGCCCCACCCGCTCCTCCAGCTCCCCGCTCCGATAAAGCTCTTGATAGGAGGGCATTACTCCTCCCGCTTCTCCTTCTTCCCCTTCTTAATCACATCAACGGTCGCTGGAGGTTGAAGTATAGCGGTGCCGCTCGATTTCTTGGCCACCTTTTTGGTCTTTTTGGTCTCCCGCCACCTGTAATTCCGGCTGCCCATCTCGCCACCCCCAGTATAAAAAGTTTACCAGATGAGACTTGTCTTGACAAGGTAAGCTCATACCCCGATAATATCGGGGCAGGTAGGCACATCTTGGCCCTGTAGTGTAGCGGCCTAACACGCCGCCCTGTCAAGGCGGAGATCGTGGGTTCGAATCCCATCGGGGCCGCTTTTTTGAACTTTTCGAACTTTACGCTACCTCGGAAGAGAATTCTTAGCCATGATCTATAGATTCCAACTTCCGAGTGGTAGAGCCTAGCGGATAGGACGAAAAAAGCTTACTGAGTTGTACGAAAAGGGAGGACGGATTAATGGGCGCGGATGAAATAATTAGCACGGCGAGGAAAGAGGGGAGAACATACCTGACGGAGCTGGAATCGAAGCAGATCCTGAAAGTGGCGGGAATAAATACCACTGAGATAAGGTTGGCGCGGACCAGGGAGGAGGCCATCTCCCTGTCTAAGGAGATCGGCTTCCCGGTAGTGCTGAAAATAGTTTCCCCCGATGTGCTCCACAAAACCGATGCCAAGGGGGTGAAACTGAGCCTGAAGGACGAGGAGGAGGTGGGTGAAGCCTATGATGAGATCATCTCCTCGATAAAGAAGCATGAGCCCTCTGCCAATATCCAAGGGGTTTCCGTGCAGAGTATGGCAAGACCGGGCATAGAGGTGATCATTGGCATGAGCAAGGACCCTCAGTTTGGGCCGGTGCTCATGTTCGGGCTTGGTGGCATTCTGGTAGAAGTGCTTAAGGATGTTTCCTTTAGGATCGTCCCGCTAACCAGGAGGGACGCCGGGGAGATGATCAGGGAGATAAAGGGCTACCCTATTCTTGAGGGGTATCGGGGGCAGGAGCCAGTCGATATCGCGGTGCTGGAGGAAATGCTGCTTAAGGTCTCCGATTTTGTGGAGGGAAGGCCCGAGATAAAGGAGCTGGATATCAACCCCATCCTCGCCTATAGCAATGGCGCCCTGGCGGTCGATGCTCGTGTGATCCTCGAGTCATGAAGGAGCCAATTGAAAGCTATTGTGGAGAAGCTTGATCGAGCGTTTAACCCCCGCTCTGTGGCCGTGGTTGGCGACAAGATGGAGATGGGTTATATGTGGCTGCGGAGCCTGGCTGACTTTCAGGGAAGGGTCTACTCTGTTCAGATCGATAAGAACGAGCTGCCCGGCATCGAAGCGCTGGGGGTGAAAAACTACTTCAGCCTGCTGGACATCCCAGACGAGGTGGATTATGTTATCGTTGCCGTGCCTCGAGCGGTAGCCCCCAAGATCGTGAAGGATTGCATTGAAAAGAAGGTTGGTGGGGTGATGCTCTTCACCTCGGGATTCGCTGAGACGAACACCGAGGAAGGGATCAGGCTCCAAAGGGTCATTACCGAAATGGCACAGGAGGCTGACCTTAACCTCATTGGACCGAATTGCGTGGGCATCTTCAACCCTAAGATTGGGCTCAGGCACACGATGGATCAGTATTGTGGTGATGGCGGTAATGTGGGTTTCATCTCGCAGAGCGGCACCCATGCCACCTTCTTTAGCCTGGTG
>JACUUT010000083.1 GCA_014859165.1 Dehalococcoidia bacterium | reverse complement strand
TCTTTTGGGTCAGCTCCTCAATATCCATTTTCGCCCTCCCAATGCCTCTTTTTATTAGGGCTCTATCCCTTACCACAAGGGCTAATATATTTCAGACCTCGCTCTCCAAAGCCTCCACCCCCACCCCTTTAGCCTCTACCCAGGCAAGCCCCTGCTCGATGTCCTCTTCGCTCCCCTCCATCTCCAGCACCACCCAGCCTTGAGTCTCAGTGATATCGGCGCGGCAAATGTTTGTCACTACCCTGAAATCTTGACCGAGATTATAGAGCAGCGGCTCGGTGACCAACTCCGTGGGGAAGATAAACTTCAGTCTTCGCTTTGCCATCTCATCCTCCTACCAAAAGGCTATCATGCCCTTTTTTCTGCTATAGCGCTCTTAATATAGTCGATAATCTGTTGGGATGTGGTGCCAGGACCAAATATGGCTCTAATTCCCATCTGCTCAAGGGATGGGATATCCTCCTCTGGGATGATGCCTCCGGCGACCACGATCACCTCTTCCAGCCCCTTCTCTTTGAGCCGCTCCATAATAGTGGGGAAGAGGTCCATATGCGCCCCTGAGAGAATGCTCAGCCCTACAACATTCACATCCTCCTGCAGAGCGGCTTCAGCGATCATCTCCGGTGTCTGACGAAGTCCCGTATAAATAACCTCCATGCCAGCATCGCGAAAGATGCGTGCCACTAATTTTGCGCCACGATCATGTCCATCCAAGCCAGGCTTAGCTACCAGCACCCTGATCTTTTCCTCCATTTTTTCGTCCTTTCCGCACGTTAATTAGGACAAGCCAGGAATTCGATAATACCGCTTTTATGATCAGCCATCTAGAAGATCGAAAATTCCTTAGACCTTCTGGGCGAGTTCGATGAGCACCCCTTTTGCAGCGCGGGGGTGAAGGAAGCCAATCCTCCCCGCCAAGCCCTTTCGCCCCCGCTTATCGATAAGCTCCACGCCCCTTGCTGCCAGAGACTTGAGCTCCTCATCGATGTTATCCACCTCAAGGCAGATGTGATGGATGCCCTCCCCTCGCCTTTCGATGAATTTGGCGACCCCTCCCTCGGGATCGATGGGTTCCAGGAGCTCGATCTCGCCATCGCCTATGGGGATAAGCGCCGCTTTGACCCCCTGGTCGGGGATGGTCTCGGTATGCGCTGCCTTAATCCCCAACAAGCTCTCGAAAACACCCAGCGCCTCATCGAGGCTCCTTACAGCGATAGCGATATGATTAACCCGCTTAATCATCCTTTCCCTCCTTTAGGCTTTTTTGCCCTCATCCGGAATTCCTCAGCTTTTCTACAAACTGCTTTACACCATTAGCCAGGTCTTCCACAATCTCTGGTGTTAGATGACCCTCGTAGAAATTTTGATGGAGCATACCCGCTAATGTAAAGAGTCTACTGATTTCAGGGTCATCGAGCTCGACACGCAACTTCGATACAAATTTCCACAGGTCGCCATGGGTCTTCAGCTCAACATCCCTGCTTGCTGCCACAGCTTTGACCATCTCCGCCGCTGCGCCCCAGAATTTCTCGCTAGCTTGGAGGTAATCCTTTTGCGCTAAAACCCTTTCACCTTCATCCAGATATATTTGCATCAGGCTCAAATAATACTCAGTTTTATCGCTCATCAAATTACCCTTTGTCTAAAAGATGAGGAACTCCTTCTGCTCCCCGAAGACGCGGCGGAGCACATCACACATCTCACCGATGGTGGCAGGGGCTTCAACGCATTCCAGGAATGCCGGCATGGTGTTCTCCGTCCCTCGGGCAGCCTCCTCAAGCCTTTTCAAGGCGGCGTTCACCTTAGCGTTGTCCCTGTTTTGCTTCACCTGGGCCAGGCGCTCCTTCTGCCTTTCTGCCACCTCAGGGTCGACGCGAAGTAGCCCGGTCAGTTTAGGGTATGGGGAGACGAACTTGTTTACCCCAACCACCACCCGCTTCTCGCTCTCGATATCCCGCTGATAGCGATATGAGCTCTCCTGAATCTCCCGCTGCGGGAATCCCTGCTCAATGGCGGCAACCGCCCCACCGAGGCTATCGATCCTCTCGATATACTCTCTAGCCTCATTCTCAAGGGTGTTGGTCAGCGATTCCACCAGATAAGAGCCTCCCAGTGGGTCCACTACACTGGCAACTTCTGTTTCATAAGCCAACAGTTGCTGGGTGCGTAAGGCAACAGTCACTGCCTCCTCGCTGGGGGTGGCATAGGCCTCATCATAGGAGCAGGTGTGAAGCGATTGAGTTCCCCCAAGGATGGCTGCCAGCGCCTGAATAGTGGTGCGGACCACATTATTATCGGGCTGCTGTGCCGTCAGGGTATGACCGCAGGTTTGGGTATGAAAGCGGAGCATCCAGGAGCGAGGCTCCTTGGCCCCAAAGCGCTCGCGCATGATCTTTGCCCACAATCGGCGCGCCCCCCTGAACTTGGCCACCTCTTCAAAGAGGTTGTTGCTGCTGGCAAAGAAGAAGGAAAGCCTGCCAGCAAAGGCATCGACATCAAGCCCGGTATCGATGGCTGCCTGAACATAGGCGATGCCATTGGCCAGGGTGAAGGCTAGCTCCTGAGAGGCGGTAGCTCCCGCCTCCCTCATGTGATAGCCGCTAATGCTGATGGTGTTCCATCGCGGCACATGCTCCCCGCAGTAGTTGAAGATGTCGGTGATCAACCGCATCGAGGGGCGCGGTGGAAAGATATAGGTCCCGCGTGCGATATACTCCTTGAGGATGTCGTTCTGAATGGTGCCATCAAGCTTCGCTGGGTCAATCCCCTGCTTTTTGGCCAGGGCGATATACATGGCGAGCAGGATCGGGGCGGTGGAGTTTATCGTCATTGAGGTGCTCACCTTATCCAGCGGGATCCCATCAAACAGGATCTCCATATCTCTGAGGGAATCTATCGCCACCCCGACCTTCCCGATCTCACCCTGAGCCATCGGGTGGTCGGAGTCGTAGCCAATCTGGGTCGGCAGGTCGAAAGCGATGCTCAACCCGGTCTGCCCCTGCTCCAATAAATAGCGATAGCGCTTGTTCGACTCCTCGGCGGAGGCGAATCCGGCGTATTGCCTCATCGTCCAAAGCCTTCCCCGATACATGGTGGGCTGGATGCCACGGGTGAAGGGATACTCCCCTGGATAGCCCAAGGATTGGAGGTAGTCGAGTCCTTTAATATCCTCTGGAGTATATAAAGGGGCTACTTCAAGTCCCGAGCTGGTTTCGAATTTCTCCTGGCGTTCGGGAAAACGCTTTAGCGCAGGTTCAAGGGTGTTCTGCTGCCATTCTT
>JACUUT010000082.1 GCA_014859165.1 Dehalococcoidia bacterium | reverse complement strand
TTGTCAGGGGGGTGCGCTTCGATAAATGCACCGGTTGCATGCAATGCGCTGAGGTATGCCCCAATGATGCCATCCAGGTGAGCTTTAACGGAGGTAATTAGAGATGACCATGGGTTGGAAATATGCCAAGCCAATAAAGGAAAAGTTGATGAAATTGGAGGAGCCAGGAAAGGCGCTGCCCTTCGATGCCGATCGCAGGCTGGTCGATGAGGTCACGGCGCAGTGCGATATTAAGGCACTGGTGGGAAGCCTTAAGGGCAAGGATGAAAAGGGGGCTCAACAAGTTCTGGAAAGCTTTGGCAAGGGGCTGATGAAGCTAACTATAGAGCTCGCCGATGGCAAGTATAGCGATCGTACCGGGGAGATGGTGGAGAGGGTAGCCCAGCAGACGGGGATCTCCTTCCCTCACCGCTTCGAGCGCTACGTGGAGCTCTCTATCCTGGCCTCACGCCCCACCGACCGCTGGAACATCGCTAAAGCCACCACAAAGGATCTGGTGCTCCAGGTCTCGAGCTGCACCCTGCGAAAATTGATGGATGAGGCAGGGTTTAAAGACCTCCCATGTAAAGCGATGTGCCTTGCCAGCTTCGAGACGGCTGCTACTAAGACCGGCGATAAGCTAAATATAGAGATAAGGAAGACGCTACCCAGAAATGGCATGTGTGAGTTCCTTTTTTCGCTCTAACCCGGGGGTAGTAAGAGGTGAATTCGGCATACTCCTATCGCTGCCTCGCCAAGGAAAGCATAGGCTGGGGGGATTTAACGGCCTTGAAAGGTCCAAGAGCTTCCGCTCCCATAGAGTGGGGCTCGATGAGTTCCTCGAGGAGTGGTATGACCGAAGCGCCGAGAACTGCGAACTCTTCGTGAACATCAGCGAGGTGGATAAATACTGCGTCACCTGCACCGTTTGCCGCCACTTCAAGAGCGGTGGCTGCGGCTTCCCTGACGTCAAGGGCCCGAGCATACTCAAGCTGCTCAAGACATCCTACAATCATGACGGCCTGACCTGGGAGTAGGTATCGACAGCGGTAACCCAAAACACTTAAGATACGAATTGACAGCGGAAACACAAAGCACTAAAATAACCGAATGAACGAAAAAACTTTGGCAGAGGCGGCGACGCAGTTCCTTGCGAGCTTACCACCGCAGGAGAGGGGGGGCCAGCAGGAGGTTAATAAGTTTGTTCGCTGGTACGGTATGGAGCGCCCCATAGGGGAACTCGCCGCCCATGAGGTGGCGAGTTATGCCGAGAGGATGGAGGGCTCTTCGGCCAACGCCATGAAAAGGCTGGAGCCGGTGAGAGCCTTCCTATCTTATGCTAAAAAGGAAGGGCTCACCAAGACCAACCTTGGGGTTCATCTTCGGCTGAAGAAAGGCTCGCTCAAGCAAGGTCTATCAGGTAAGGGGCGTATGGAGATGGTCACCTTGACACCAGAGGGTTACCAGGGGCTGAAAGCGGAGCTCACTGCCCTGGAAAGTGAACGCCCCAGGATCGCTGAGGATATCAGAAGGGCTGCCGCCGACAAGGACTTCCACGAAAACGCCCCGCTCGATGCCGCCAAAGATTATCAAGGGATGGTTGAGGCACGGATCAGGGAACTGGAGGCAATTCTTAGATCGGTGGTGGTCACAACTAAGAAGGTAGATACTGCAAAGGTAACCTTGGGCTGCACAGTGACCCTTCAAGACCTCTCCACGGGTGAAGATCTGCGCTACACCCTGGTCAACCCCAGCGAGGCGAGTCCTACAAGCGGCAAGCTCTCCATTGCCTCACCTACAGGCAAAGTGCTCCTCGGTCGAGGGTGGGATGAGGTGATCGAGGTGATGGCACCGGCGGGCACGCTGCGCTATCGAATAAAGAGGGTCGAGGGCCGAGCCTGATATGCCAAAAAAGCCCTGCTCTTTGTGGCAGGTCTTTTTCAATTGTAATAGGAAGGAGGGATTAAGTTACGCCTTACGAAGCTCGCCATAATTTAGAGAAATGTATGAGCTGCGATGCCTGCCGTTACTTTGTTGCCTGTCCCGGTGCGGATGAAGAAATTTGTATTGGCTGTGGCGCTTGCGTTCAGCTTTGCCCCAACGAGGCTCTTGAGTTAGTGGAGGTAAAAAGGGAAAAGGTGGTGCATATTGAGGTTGATGGGAAGTTGAGGAGCGTGCCTGAGAGGATAAGCGTAAAGGAAGCGCTTTGGGAGATAGGCTACAAAATCACCGCCGGTTTACCTGCCGAAGGGGAGCTTTACGCCCCTTGTGGAGTTGGTGCTTGCTGGAATTGCGCTCTTGAGATTGATGGGGAGGTACGGCGAGCCTGTGTTACAGAGGCAAAGGAGGGAATGAAGATCAGAACCGACTTACCCAGGGATTGGGTCCCACTGAGAATTGTTGGGCCGACTGCGGGTCATCCTGTGGGTGGGGTAGGAACCCCCTGGGAGGTAAGAAAAAATGCCAAGTCTGAGTTTTTAGAGATATGCTGCCTTGTTGCAGGGTGTAATTTCAGATGCCCGCAGTGCCATAATTGGATGATCACCCATATGGGGAAAGGGCGAGCTTACACGCCCCTAGAAGCAGCTGAAATGCTGACTAGGGTGAAGAAAGAATTAAAGCTAGATAGGATTATTCTCTCTGGGGGTGAAATTACTCTCAACAGGGCTTGGCTTATTCAACTCTTAAAAGAGCTTAGAAAGCTTAATCCAGAGCCAGAGACTCGCCTTCATATCTCCACCAATGCCTCCTTACTTACCGAGGACTACATCGATGAGCTTATCGATGCGGGATTGACCGTTTTTGGGATAGACCTCAAAGGGCTGCACATAGATACTTTTATGAGAATAACAGGGTTAAAGAATAAGGAGCTGGCGCAAAGATGTAAGGAGAACGCCTGGCATGCAGTAGACTATATCGCTCACCATTACCGCGAAAAGGTATTTATCGGCGTTGGGATTCCCTACAACGAAGAATTGATCTCCTTCGAGGAGATTCGGCGTATCGGAAGGGAGATCTACAATATTGACCCCTCTATTCAGACCAGTGCTATGTCTTATTTTAGTGGTGATTATAGAAGCCAAATTTTGCCGCCCAGCTTGGATGAAATGAAGACTGTGCACCGCCTCTTAGAGGAAGCAGGGCTCACCACGGTTCAGTGCTTCGCCACTGAGTTCATTCCTCCATCCGAGATTTAAGATGAATGAGGGGGCTTAACAAATACTCACCAAAAAAATGTCGGGGTGAGAGGATTTGAACCTCCGACCTCTTGCACCCCATGCAAGCGCGCTAAACCGGACTGCGCCACAC
>JACUUT010000081.1 GCA_014859165.1 Dehalococcoidia bacterium | reverse complement strand
TCTGCCCTCGCCGGATTATGACCCCCTGGGCTTGCCGGAGTGCCTTTTCATGTTTGCTGATACCGTGCTCGTATTCGACCACCTCACCCACAGGATTAAGGTGGTCAGCCACGCTCACCTTGAGGGCGATGTGGAGGAGGCATATCTGAGAGCGGTGGAACGAATCGATTCTCTGGTGGAGAGGCTAAATCAGCCTATTGGGCAAGAGGGGAAAGCCAAAAAGATGCCTGCCTTGCGATCTCCCATCTTATTCAATGTCTCCAAGGCTGAATTCGAAGCCAGGGTCGCTCAGGCGAAGGAATATATCTCGGCCGGGGAGATCATTCAGGTGGTCCTCTCCCAGCGGCTTAGCAAAACCACCACCGCCAGTCCCTTTGACATCTATCGAGCGCTCAGGAGCATCAATCCCTCACCCTATATGTATTATCTTCACCTGGATGAGTGTCATATCATTGGCGCCTCGCCAGAGCTTCTGGTGAGGGTGGAGGATGGGACGGTGGCAACCCATCCCATCGCTGGAACACGGTCTCGGGGAGAGGGTCCCGCCCAAGACTTAGCTTTTGAGGAAGAGCTTAGAGGGGATGAGAAGGAATGTGCTGAGCACATCATGCTATTGGACCTGGGTCGTAATGACATCGGGCGGGTTGCGGAGCCGGGCACCGTCAAGGTGACCCAGCTTATGGATGTGGAGCGCTATTCGCATGTGATGCACCTGGTGTCGCATGTTCAGGGGAAGCTGAGGAGCGGTCTCACCCAGTTCGACGCCCTGAGAGCATGCTTTCCGGCGGGAACCGTCTCCGGTGCCCCCAAAATTCGGGCCATGGAGATCATCGCTGAATTGGAACCGGAAAAGCGGGGTCCCTATGCCGGGGCGGTGGGCTATTTCAGCTTCTCGGGCAACCTCGATACGGCGATAACCATTCGCACTATCGTGATGACCGAGGGCACTGCCTATGTGCAGGCAGGATGCGGGATCGTTGCCGATAGCGTCCCCGAGCGCGAGCATCAGGAGAGCATGAATAAGGCCCAGGCCCTCATCAAAGCCATCGAGCAGGCGGAGAGTTTTTCGTAAAATGCTACTCCTTATCGATAATTACGACAGCTTTACCTACAACCTCTTCCAGTACCTGTGCGAATTGGGCGAGGAGGTTCGGGTGGTGCGCAATGACAAGATAACCATATCTGAGATCGAGAGGATGGGGCCACAGCGTATCGTGATCTCGCCCGGTCCCGGCACCCCCGATCGCGCCGGCATCTCCAATGAGGTCATTCGCCACTTCGGGCCTAAGACCCCCATTCTGGGCGTTTGCCTGGGGCACCAGTGCGTTGGCTATAGCTATGGGGCGGTGGTGGAGCGGGCGAGCGAGATCATGCACGGCAAGTCCTCACTAATCTATCACAATGGCAAGGGGGTGCTTGAGGGGCTTCCCAATCCATTCCCTGCCATCCGCTACCATTCCTTGGCGGTGATGCGGGATGGCCTCCCCAACTGCCTGGAGGTGACCGCCTGGACACAAAATGGTATCATTATGGGACTCAAGCACCGCCGCTACCCGGTGGAGGGGGTTCAGTTTCACCCCGAATCCATCATGACCGAGGTGGGTAAGGATGTGCTCAGGAATTTCCTTTTTCGAACTGTGGCATCGGCTACATAGTGGAGTGAGGTATTGTTTTCTGTGACGCTGATTCAATGCCAAGGGGGGAGAACTCATGATCAAGGAAGCTATTGATACCCTGGTCTCAGGAAAATCTCTCGCCATGGAGCAGGCGGGGATGGTGATGGAGGAGATCATGAGCGGGGAGACAACCCCAGCCCAATTCGGAGCCTTCGTTACCGCGCTGAGGCTCAAGGGGGAGACGGTGCAAGAAATCGCCGGGATGGCCCGGGTGATGAGAGAGAGGGCGATCCCCGTAGCCGCATCCGGGCCATTGGTGGATACCTGTGGCACAGGGGGCGATGGCTCGCAGAGCTTCAACATCTCCACCACCGCCGCCTTCGTGGTTGCCGGCGCCGGGCTCAAGGTGGCCAAGCACGGCAACCGGAGTATGAGCAGCTCCTGTGGCAGCGCCGATGTGCTCGAGGCTTTGGGGGTAAAGATCGATCTGGGCGCCAAAGAGGTCGAAAAGTGTCTTGAGGAGGTGGGCATTGGCTTCATGTTTGCCCCTATCTTTCACCCGGCGATGAAATACGCCTCCGCCCCCAGGCGTGAGATCGGGATTCGCACCGTCTTCAATATCCTTGGCCCATTGACCAACCCCGCCGGCGCCAGTGCCCAAATGTTGGGGATAGCTGATAGATTGCTGACAGTGAAGATGGCCGAGGTGCTGAAGCTGCTCGGTAGCCATCACGCCCTGGTGGTGCATGGCGAGGATGGCCTGGATGAGATCACCCTGGATGGGCAAACCACGGTCTGCGAGTTAAACAATGGCGTTATTAAAGGCTATTATATAAACCCTGCGGAGCTTGGCTTCTCCAGAGTAAGCAAGGAAAGCCTCAGAGGCGGATCGCCTCAAGAGAACGCAGATATACTCATCCGCATCCTGAAGGGCGAAAAAGGTCCCCACCGCGATATCGTGCTCATGAACGCCGCAGCAGCATTGGTAGCTGGCGATAGAGCGCAAGCTATGAAGGAGGGGCTAGCGCTGGCTAAAGAAGCGATAGATAGCGGCAGAGCATTGGAAAAGCTCGAGGGGCTGATTGCGCTCAGTCAAAGCCTTTAGGCGGATTGCCTTTCTATCAGTCTCACCTAATAGAGTGGCATTGGCCTTTCAAAAGGCCCCTGTAAAGTTCGAAAAAGGTCTTTCAAGAGCCCCTCGTAAAGGACGAAAAACGAAAAAATGATACTGGACGAGATCGTTAGGGCAAAGGCGGAGGAGCTAACCAAGCGAAAGCAGGATATTCCCCCTTTCGAAATAGAGTCGATTAGCTTGAAGAAGTCCCTTGCTTCGGAAAGTTCGAAAAAGGACTTTGCCTCCGTCCTTCAGGGCGACCGCATCAAGCTTATCGCCGAGGTCAAAAGGGCATCGCCATCAAAAGGGCTAATCTGCCCCGACCTCGACCCGGTCAAGCTGGCCCAGACCTATGCCAAAAGTGGCGCCGCTGCCATATCAGTGCTGACCGAGGAGCGGTATTTTCAGGGCAACCTGGAGCATCTTTCGGCCATCAGCAAAGAACTGGAAGGGCAAAAAATCCCTCTACTGAGAAAGGACTTTATCTTCGATCCCTATCAGGTCTATGAGTCTCGTGCCTTTGGTGCCGATGCCCTGCTCCTCATCGTCGCCATCTTGAGCGATGAGCAGCTAGCA
>JACUUT010000114.1 GCA_014859165.1 Dehalococcoidia bacterium | reverse complement strand
ATAGATCTCGGCCCCTTGTGCCGCCTCGAGCACCGTAGCCCCCTTTTCGACCGTGATCGTAAACCCGTCAATAGTTAAGCTGATAGTATTCAATCCCTACCTCGGCTCTCGGCAATTACGGGGATTGGCTCCTCGGGAACAGGGATTTCCACCCCTGAAACCTTCACCACCGCGCTGAAACGGGTGGGGCATACCTCAAGGCAGACATTGCACTTAATACACTTACTCTGGTCGATAACATGCACCATCCTTTTGCCACCTTTTATCGCTTCAGGGGGACAGGCCCTGAGGCAGATCCCACAACCCTCACACTTCTCCGGGAGGATATAGTAAGAAACGAGGGGCTGACATACCAGGGCGGGACAACGTCTCTCTTTGATATGCGCCTCGTACTCATCGCGAAAGTAGCGCAGGGAGGTGAGCACCGGATTGGGGGCGGTTCCCCCCAGGGCGCAGAGCGACCCCGCTCTGACATCCTCTGCCAGTCCGCCAAGCAGGTCTAGTGCTTCCATTTTGCCTCTGCCATTACAAATATCCTCAAGGATGTCTAGCATCTGTTTCGTTCCCAGGCGACAGGGGACACACTTGCCACAGGACTCAGCCTGGGTGAAGGAGAGAAAGTAGCGAGCGATGTCCACAATGCAGGTGTCCTCATCCGTCACAATCATGCCACCGGAGCCCATGATAGCTCCCGCCTGGGTCAGCGACTCATAGTCCACAGGCAGATCGAGCAAACTTGCCGGCAGAACACCCCCCGAGGGGCCGCCGGTCTGAATCGCCTTAAAGCGCTTGTCCCCGGGGATGCCCCCGCCAACATCGTAGACGATCTCCCTCAGCGTGATGCCCATGGGGACCTCGATGAGCCCGGTGCGGTTCACCTTGCCCGCCAAGGCGAAGGTCTTGGTTCCCTTGCTCCCCTGGGTGCCGTAGCCTGCAAACCACTCTACACCTCGCTGTAGGATAGCGGAAACTTGGCCCCAGGTCTCCACATTGTTGATATTGGTGGGCTGGCCCCATAACCCCGATTGGGCTGGGAACGGGGGACGAGAACGAGGCATACCCCGCCTGCCCTCAATAGAGGCCATCATGGCCGTCTCCTCGCCGCAGACAAAGGCCCCAGCCCCCTCCTGAATCTTTATCCGGAAGCTGAAATCAGAGCCCATAATATTATCGCCTAAAAGTCCATACTCCTCCATCTGCTTCAGAGCAAGGTTGAGCCTCTTGAGGGCCAGGGGGTATTCGGCTCTACAATATATATAGCCCTGGGTCGCCCCCATAGCATAAGCCCCAATGAGCATGCCCTCCAGAACCGCATGGGGGTCGCCCTCTAGGAGCGAGCGATTCATAAAGGCACCGGGGTCTCCCTCATCGGCATTACAGATTAGGTATCTCTCCTTGCCAGGGGCATTGCGGCAGAATTCCCACTTTCTCCCTGTGGGGAAGCCAGCGCCACCACGACCCCTGAGTCCCGATTTCTTTACCTCCTCGATCACATCCCCCGGCTTCATGCTCAATGCCTTGATCAGACCGCTGTAGCCACCATTGGCAATATAATGGTTGATGTTCTCCGGGTCTATGCTGCCGCAGTTCCGGAGCACGATGCGAACCTGAGGTTTAAGCATGGGGTGGTCGAAGAGCCTGGGGATGCCGTCGATGCTCCCTTCACCAACGGTGCCCAGGGCAAGGTCGGGGCGGGGATTATCTTTGAGGAGGTAATCATTTATAAGCTCCACGGCGATCTCAGGGGTCACATTTCCGTAGCAGGTGCGGGGGCGACCCGGCTTGATGATGTCAACGACAGGCTCGGCGTAGCAGAGCCCAATGCAGCCGACCTGTATGATAACCGCTTCGATATTGCGTTGTGCCAATTCAGCCTCGATGGCTTCGATCACCACGCCAGCCCCTGCCGCCCGGCCACAGGTGGCGGCACCAATAAGGATACGAGGCTTGTCGCTGTGCTCCAGCGCTTTCCATTCCGCTACCGCTCGGCTCCTGATCTCTTCGAAAGTCACCGCTTCAAAATCTCCCTCACCTTTTCATGGGTCATCCTGCCATAAACAGTCTCATCGACAACCATAACTGGCGAGAGGGCGCATGAGCCAAAGCAGGCAATGCTCTCCAGGCTATACTCCAGGTCAGGTGTCGTCCCCCCGGGCTTGATGCCCAGTTGCTTCTCCACCTCCTCCAGGATCCTGGTTACCCCCCTCACATGGCAAGCTGTGCCGCGGCAGACCTTGATGGTATGTTTGCCAGTGGGCGTAAACTTGAACTGGGCATAGAAGGTGCTCACACCATAGACTATGCTCTCCGAGAGGCGCAAAAATTTGGCGACTCCTTGCATCGCCTCCTCGGGCAGGTAACCAAACCTAGTTTGAACCTCCTGCAAAAGGGGGATCAGGTCTCCCCTCTCCCCCTTATATCTTGACAGGATCCGCTCTAATTGCTCTGTCACCGCGCGCCCATTCTTTAGAATATCACTCTTTAAGATAGGAGTCAATGGAGGCTGCCGCCCTTTTGCCTGCCCCCATAGCGCTGATCACGGTAGCGGCACCGGTTACCACATCGCCACCAGCCCAGACGCCGGGCTTTGTGGTCTTGCCCGTTTCTTCATCGGCAACCACCGTGCCCCTTCTGGTAACCTCCAGCCCCTTTGTGGTAGTAGGGACCAGGGGGTTGGGAGTGGTTCCCAGGGCGACCACCACGGTATCGACCTCGATAATGAACTCGCTGCCCTCCTTAGGAATAGGGCGGCGCCTGCCACTTGCATCCGGCTCCCCCAGCTCCATCTCGACGCATTCCATGGCAACTACCGAGCCTCGGCCTCCGCCAAGGAACTGTGTGGGATTAGTTAGAAGCTTAAAGATAATCCCCTCCTCCTGGGCATTCTCCACCTCCTCCCGCCGCGCCGGCATCTCCACCTCGGAGCGCCGGTAAACAATGTAGACCTCTCTAGCGCCCATCCTGAGGGCGCACCTTGCCGCATCCATGGCCACATTCCCACCACCGATCACCGCCACCCTCCTCCCCGTTCTCAGCGGGGTGTCGTATTCAGGGAAGAGATAGGCCTTCATCAGATTGGTTCTGGTGAGGAATTCATTGGCGGAATAGATGCCGTTGAGGTTCTCACCGGGGATATTCAGGAACATGGGCAACCCTGCCCCGGTGCCCAGAAAGACTGCATTATAGCCATCATCCAGAATTTCGTCGACAGTCATGGTCTTACCCACCACAGAGTCCAGACTGATCTCCACCCCGAGAGATTTCACATAGTCAACCTCGGTCTGAACGATATGCTTGGGCATCCTGAACTCGGGGATGCCATACATGAGCACGCCACCGGCGATATGGAGCGCCTCAAAGATGGTGAC
>JACUUT010000080.1 GCA_014859165.1 Dehalococcoidia bacterium | reverse complement strand
CATCCTTTGGATTAACCGCTACCGCAGTGTCGCCGAGGATGGTCTCGGGGCGAGTAGTGGCTACGGTAATAAACCCTTTTTCATCAGCAAGCCTATAGCGAACATAATAGAGGTGGCTTGGGGTCTCCTCGTGCTCCACCTCAAGGTCGGAGAGGGCGGTGGAGCAGCGGGGGCACCAGTTGATGATGCGCTCCCCACGATAGATAAGTCCTTTTTCATAGAGGCGAACGAAGGTGGTGCGCACCGCTCGAGAAGGGCCCTCGTCCATGGTGAAGCGCTCCCTGCTCCAGTCGCAGGAGGCGCCTAGCCTCTTATGCTGCTCGGCGATGACACGACCATATTGCTCCATCCACTGCCACATCCGCTCCAGGAACCCTTCCCTCCCCAGGTCATGTCTTGTGAGACCCTCCTTAGCGAGCGCCTGCTCCACTACAACCTGGGCAGCGATCCCTGCGTGGTCGATGCCGGGGAGCCAAAGGGTTGGCTCACCCCTCATGCGGTGCCAGCGAACCATGATGTCTTCCAGGGTTGCGGTGAGGGCATGTCCCAGGTGAAGCTCCCCGGTGACATTGGGCGGCGGCATAATGATGACAAAGGGCTTCTTTTCCGGGTCGATCTTGGGGGTGAAGTAGCCCTTTTCCAGCCAGAACTGATACCACTTGGTCTCCACCTTTTTGGGGTCATAGGCTTTGGGTATTTGGGAAAGTTTCTGCGCGGTCATATTAGTTTTGTCAGCTTTCTATTTGCTTACTCTTGTTTCCACTGGGTGCGGCAGCCCTGCTCTGCTGATCCGCTTAAAGCATACCGGCTTTTTAGGTTAATGGTATCTTTAAAACGTTTATAACTTCATCCAGATTCGACTTGTCTTCAATGAACACCGTTGCACATTCGCCCCCATAGAATCTCTGGGTACCCTCAGTTTCAGATACCACTTTGTGTTGCCTCACAGCGCTGCGCACGATATTTTCCGGAAGCATTATTGTAATCATAAGCTTCCGCCTTCGAATGTAGATGTAAGCGAAGTTTTTCTTATCTACTATTGATATGTAGTATTTCCGCGGATTGAAACGCAGGCTTGGCTTGAATTCGAGCAGACTTGACTTAATTGCTTGGTAAATCTCCTTAACCTGAGAATCAACCCCGTCTAGGTGATCTTCCTCTCTTCTGGGTAACCCCTCTTCTTGACGAGCCACGACGACTGGCTCTTTAACCATCAGCTTCCACATCGGCTCAAACAAGTGGGCGTGAACTGCCAAGCCAACGCCCTCTCTTTCAAAGGTTTTGAATTCTACAACTTCCGTCTTTAGAGGAAGCCTAGCGCAGACTTCTTCGAGTTCTTTGGTTTTCTCTTCGATTACTATAACGAGGATAGGGGGGCTGGAGATAAGACCAGACAAGAATTCATGGATCTCCCGCGCACCAATTTCTTTTTGCACTAAGGTCTGCTTAAAAACATCTTCTCTGATCTCGCGATACGTAGCATCGACTATTGCTTTCTGAGTCCTTGGATTGCCTATCGCCCCGCTGAATTTGATCATCTGTGTCGCTATATGCTCATATAAGGGGTGGGATGATAGCTCCACTTCTACGATATACCAGCGAGGCGTATCTCCCAAGGCGATGACATAGCCGTCTGGTTTTGAACCGATGCCAGCCTGAGACCTCAGCGTTGGTTTAATATCAAAATATATCGAGTCTTCGCCAAAAATATCTTTGGCGTGCTCTTTGACCATATTTTCTAAAGCCGCTTCATCTTTAGGCGTCCACAGTTTATAGAGTACCCCATCTATGAGCAGTTCCATAAATGTACCCCCTATATAAGAATCCCGTCGCTGTTTTGCCTGCTGAACAAAACCAGTCGCTTGCTCTTCCTTTAGGCGTCGAGGAGGCTGTGTCATTTCTCGGGAATTCCCAAAATAGCATTTAGCATAGCTGTGCCACAGATACGATCTCTGGACCCCCTAAAAGCTCCACCACCTTATCCAGTATCCTATCAGCTACCTCTCTTTTTTCTTTTTTCACCCCTTACCAAGAGGCTATTGACAATTTCAATAAAATTTGTTATTCTTTATACAGAATCACGACGAAAAGCACCCTGTGAGGTCCCGTCCTTACAGGGGGCTTTTCTTTTCAAATTCTAATTTCCCGCGCAAATTGTCTAAATACGCTACTCGTCCTTTAGACGCTATATCTAGCAAATGTGAACAGCCCGCTTTACACGGCGCTAATACACATTCCAGTTTATTTTTCCCGTGCAAGTAGTTCACTAGACAGTAAAAGTCCATATTATTTTATTTACCAGCTGATAGCCTCTTCTATCTATTCCTCTTCTTCAATATGTAGAGAATATTTCTTTTTAGGTTCGATTATCTCAATGACTAACTTGTCTTTCGGCTTAAGCTCTGGATGGCTCTTGAACCACTTCGCTAAATGGAAATGGTCTTTGCTATACTTCGTGTGCTTAGGAACGATATGAGTTTCAAGCTCACCGATGTCAGTTTCAATTATGAACGGAACTCTATAGTTCGGGAAGAAACTGGTCTTATCATCAGGAATATTAATATGATAAGAGGAACCTTCTCCTGTTCTTGAGCCGAGTCGCAAAGTAATTCCCCTAGGCTGGATTGGCTGTTCAGACAATATCCTAACCACTTTATCCAGTATCCTATCAGCTACTTCCCTTTTGGAGAGAAGCGGCAGGCTCTCCACCTTCCCCGAGCGGTCGATGATGACTACCCGGTTGGTATCGGCGCCAAAGCCGCTATCGGTGGCGGTTATATCGTTGGCCACAATGAGGTCGAGGTTCTTCCTCTTCAGCTTCCCCCTGGCATTCTCCACCAGGTTTTCGCTCTCGGCGGCAAAGCCAACCCTAACAAAATTGCCCTTCACCTCACTGAGGATGTCCGGGTTTTCCACCAGTTCCAGGGTGAGGGTCTCAGCTCCTTTCTTAATCTTGCTTTCTGCGGTAGCTCTGGGGCGGAAGTCAGCGGGGGCAGCGGCCATCAACAATGCATCCGCCCCGACAATAGCTTTAGCGATGGCGTCTCGCATTTGGACGGTGGTTTGAACCTGAACCACCTCTACCCCAACAGGGGGAATAAGAGCTGTTGGAGCGCTCACCAGGATCACGGTTGCCCCGCGGTCGCGGGCGGCCTCAGCCAGGGCGTAGCCCATCTTCCCCGAGGAGCGATTGCCGATATGGCGCACCGGGTCGATGGGCTCCACGGTGCCACCGGCGCTCACCACAATACGCCTCCCCGCCAGATCGCCGCCCCTTCCCAGCACTTGATGAATCGTGCCCAGGATGTCATCGATTTCAGCGAGGCGCCCCAATCCCCAGTCACCAGCAGCGAGGCGACCGTAGGCCGGTCCGACAAAGTCAAATCCCCTTTGCTTAAGCC
>JACUUT010000012.1 GCA_014859165.1 Dehalococcoidia bacterium | reverse complement strand
GCTTCTCCTTTC
The DNA here is from genome assembly GCA_014859165.1 of Dehalococcoidia bacterium. Lineage (GTDB taxonomy): Bacteria > Chloroflexota > Dehalococcoidia > E44-bin15 > E44-bin15 > Kmv38. Next base: position 20,203 of record JACUUT010000012.1, on the reverse strand, counting down.
CACCTGTTGGCGTGCTTTCGGCGGTCGGATATACAATCCATCGTTATGTGTTCTCTTTCGTCACCCTGCTATACCGATGAGTCGCCATTCAGTCAGTCAGACGCAGGCCAGTATTCGTTTCGATTACTACAAACAACCACTTGACAAAGCCGCCAGCATGATGTATTATTGAAGCATCATCGATGAAGAGGGCTAAAATGCCACCTAGGCAACGTAATATACCATTAAACATCAACGAAAGGCAAGAACTAGATCAACGCAAGCGCGACTATGAAAGCCGGACAGGAGACACCGGCGATTGGGGTAAATTCCTAGGCGTTGTTACATTGGCCGGATTGGCTGCGTTGGGTGTTTATGCTGTAGCCCGAGCAACCAGGCGTGAGCCACCAACGATATGGCAAGTCAACTGCCCGCAATGTTCAACAGTTTTCCCTATTCAGGTCCCAAACCCGCCGCCCTGGAGAATCACTCAACTAATGTGTCCGCACTGCAATACTGAGCTAGTGATTGACTTCTTCAAGCAAGCGTCCAGCCTGCAGAACGGAAGCCAATCTGGCAACTCAAGCATGGAAGATGCCACCTACACAGCCTACTGTCATTACTGCAAGCAGCCTATTGAGTTGGTGGGTTTCAGTTCTGGGGTGAATCCCAACGGGGTGGAATATCTAAAGTGTCCAACCTGCGGGAACGCGGCACTTTATGCGTTGCTCGGGGTGAAATAACATAACAAAATGTTACCCAGACGGCCGGAAATGGTCAGTAAGAGATGAAGGATTTAAAGGTTGGCGATGAAGGTTGAGAGTGGATTAGAGGAAGAGCGTTGTCCACGTTGCCATGCGTTACTATTTCTGGCTGATGCAGAGGGACAAATTGAGATTAAGTGCCGCAAGTGCGGGCGTATAATCAAACGCACTTTGAATCGCGTGACTGGGAACAAACCATTAACGTGGAGCCCCACCGAGGGCCAGGGTCAATCTAAGAGCCCCGAGAGGCCGCTAGCAGAGCGGTGGGGAAATGACTTGGGCAGATGAAGCAAAGAACCACAACGATGAACCGAAGAAGTCAAGGTTGCTTCCCACTGGGGACCAAGCCACGGAAATCGTCGAATTGCTGGTAGCGATGTACCGGGCTGTGCACAATCCCGATGATGTAACCCATGATGACACAGAAGTTGAGAGTGCAAACCACCAAAAAGATACTGAATATAAAAAGGAGGGCGAAGAGCAAACCAGATGAGGGCAGTTGTTACGAATGCCTGGCCAAAAAGTTCTTGTTTCAGACAAATTCCTCCTCAAGTTGGGTGAGGGAGAGCGAGTACTCGACCGGTGAGATTGCGGATGGATACAGCAAACGGCTTTACTAAAAAGAAAACAGGCACAATTCTCGAAGCAGTAGCTTCGGCGGAGTTTACAGCTACACGAGCAGACATTTTCAAGGAGGTGCGTAATGCTGACAATTGAGGAAATCCTAGCGACCCAAAAGGAACGCAGATCGAAGCCAACTCAAGAGGATTTGCGAAAATTACCGTATAAGAAGGCATTCACCTACGGGCGCGTTTCCGACCCCAGTCAGGTGAGAGACAGCAAGGAATCAATCCGGGAAATTGCAAAGATAGTTGCATTGTCTAAATCCGATGGTTATCAGAGTCACATCACCGCTGAGGAGACTGAAAAGTGGTTATTCTCTATTCAACAAGGTAGCACCGTGAAGAGGGTTATCGAGGATGGTGACATCATCGTAGATGTCCAAGACTTAGGCATCTCGGCCAAAGGACTCTTAGATGAAAAGCGAGAAGGGTTAGCTCACTTGAAAGAGTGTCTGGAGAGTGGGGAAGTCGGCGCAGTCTATGTTACCGAAGGCGTCAGCCGTCTATCCCGTGACTAGGACAGAATACTCCCGTTCCAACTGCTCAAATTGTTCAAAGAACAGCAATGCCGTCTGAGAACACCGGACGGGATATGGAATCCGGCAATAGAGCGGGACTGGGAAGATTTGGCTGAAGAGTTTGAGGATGCAATAGGAGAGCTAAAGCTATTCCGCAAAAGAATGCATCGGCGCAAAGCACAGAAGGCAGCCAGAGGAGAGTATGTTGGAGGTCCGGTAACAGTGAGTTTCATCCTCCCTATCGTCAGCCAGAAGGCTAACGGCAAATGTGAGTTCGGTAAATACGAGCCTTATCCACCGCACGCTGAGGTAGTTATCCAGGTTCTTAGAGAGTTTGTGAGGCAGAATGGGAGTGCCCTCAAAGCTACCCAGAGACTGGCTGACCTGAGTTTCCCCTGCTTCCCCAGCCAACTTGCCTACATGGAGGGGCTTTCGGCACTAATGATGTGTCCAAAGACGCCCGGTGGCTACCGGATCACTCCAGAATTGATACGAGGTCTGGCAACCAATATCAAGCTTATAGGCGTCTGGCAGTGGGGTGACACAGAGCCAATCACCAACAATCATGAACCCGCTGTGCCTGAAGATCTGTTTTTGGCGGCCTACGAGCTAGCAATGAGAAAAGGGAAACCTAAGGGGAGGGCAGTTTACTCCGAACCTTTGGAGTACTCAGGGCTTCTCTGGTGCTGCAATCACCCATACCCTGAGCCGATTTCAAGTCACTGCAGTGAAGGGAACTATCGCTGTCAGCGGGATTACTTCAGAGGACAGGGCCAGATTTGCCTTGATATTGACCATCGCTTTATTGACGAGCCGCTCACCACTGAAATCCTACGCCAGCTTGACTTCACACCCTACGCTGAAGAAGTCTTAGCCAGGCTAGAAGCGCAAACTACCCAGGATAAAATCAGCCAGGTGGATAGAACACGACAGGTTGCCGAGCTGGAGCGTAGATTGGAAAATCTCAAGAGCTACCTGGGCTGTGGTGACCGTGAAAGGGAAGAAGTTTACTGGGCAGAGTATAAGAAGGCCACAACCCAATTGGAGGAACTCAGAGTTAAACCCGCACCCGAAATCAAAGTCACCGTTACCGATATTCAACAGGTTCGAGATTTCTTATCGCAACTGTCGTCAAAGTGGCAGGCTTACCCGAGATCTATGCACAATCGCTTACTGAAGTTACTGATAGAGCGCGTTGAATTGAGATATGACAGAGAGAAGGTCGAGGCAACGATTATCTGGAGAGCCGGGCTGGAGCAAAAGGTGATCATTAATCGACCTCTGGCCAGGGGCAGCCGGGATAAGCGCTGGGCGGATGAGGAAGATAAGTTGCTGAAAATGCTCTGGCCATCATCCTCAAGGGAAGCCGTACAGGCCGCCCTACCCAATCGAAGTTGGAAGTCGATTGGCTGTCATGCCCATTACCTGAAGCTGAGACGTGAGCGTAGTTCGCCACAATCTTCCCCTCAGAAACGTTGGAGACCAGAAGAGGAAACCAGAGCGAAGGCTATGTATGAGGCTGGAATTTCACTAGCCGATATTGTAGCCGAACTCGGACGCAATCACACTGCCATTCTGAATAAGGCGTGTAAGCAAGGGTGGCATCGCCCAGAGTCTGCGAAATGGCAAAAGGCACAGGTTACTTGGGGTACTGATGACCTAAGGGTCTTACAATCGGGGTCTCTAGGGCGTTGGCGATGCCTTTGAGGTCATCACGGCTAATCAGGGCTTGCCCTTCGCCGTCATCGTAGTCAAGGCTTACTACGGCTAGCCTAAAACTATCGGCACTAACAAGGTTGAGCTTGCCGTCTTTCGCTTCAAAGTTGACGCATTGGAGTATTGGTCTAGCGTCATCCTTTGCGGTGAAGGGCAATACCCTATTTAGTGCTTCGGCTAGCTCCATCGCTCCGACATTGGGCTTGACGGTATTAGAGGGGCAAATCCTAACCTCACAAAAGGTAAAAGGAGTCGCCTTGCCTTTGCCTGTCCGCTCTTTAATCCAGTCGCCATTGGCTATGTAGCCTGTGTTAGCTCCGCAAGTTACCTTTAGCCTTTTGCCGATAGCCTGCCCCGATTTATCGGGGCTAGCACTACCGTTTGACGGTATCACCTTGACGATGTTACTACCGCAAAGAGCTTTAAGGCAACCGAGGAAGCCTTTGCGCCCTATGGTTAAGTCCATTAGCATAACCCTTTCCGCCAATGCCCTTGATAAGGCGTTGGTCAACATAGCCTTGTGAACAACAAAGCCTTCACCCGAACGCTTGCCCTCAATTATTAAGTTTTCCGTAGTCCATCCCCCCTTTTGGCTATCTGATAGTGGGCAAGGCTATCAGCTTCGCCTAGTAGTCAACTACCGATTACCCGCACACCGCTGGCATAATCGGCGTTGCCACTACTATCACCCCCTTTTCGCCTCAAAACGGGACATCACAACAAGGCTTTTTGACACTTTTTAAGCTCTACTTGCCTTTGACGGTTAAAATATCGGCGTTCTGGCTCGTCTAGCGGTATGCCAGCATACCTTTTATAGCCAATCTGGACTAACCATCTTGGCAAGCCTCGGAGAATACGCCTAGCGTCAACCCAAGCGTCAAGGTCTATTGCCCGGTCATCGGCGATAAACTCTATTAGCTCGCTAGGCTCACCATCACCATCGGGACTGTCAACCGTAGCGTTTAGGCTAACTAGCTGTCTAAACTTTGGGCAATCGGAGTATAGCAGTTCCTCACGGCATTTACGCCTTTGCTCTTTGCTACAGTTCCCACAGTCAAGCCAAGTGGTAAGTCGCCGTAGGCGTGTCCAGTATTCGGTTACCTGATAACTGGCTACCCGCATGAGTCCCGCCTCGGTCAAGGGCTTCCCCGTTAGCTCATACTTTGCCTTGACCTTTGCCATTTCCAGCATTGTGTCGTGTAGCCAGTCCTCTCTATCGTCAAGGCGGATATGCCTCATAAAGTAGCTAGTTACCTTATAATAGGTTAGCCAATCGCCTGTAAGCTCGTTATAGCCGTTACCGTTGTGGTCAGCTTGCCTTTGCTTTCGCTTTCTGCTAGACTTGAGCGAGCGGGGCTTTGCTCCTGTGGTTAGACAGCTTGCGGGCGATCCATAGATAGGCCAGGCTTTAAGCAGATGATAGCGACTGCTCGGCAGAAGCTCCCGCCTTTCGAAGCCATTCTCGTATGGAAGCTGTCCAGGTTCGCTCGGAATCGAGAGGACTCGATCATCTATAAGTCTCTGCTCCGGAAGCATGGCGTCCAGGTCATCTCTATTAATGAGCCTGTTGAGGACACTCCCTCTGGACGGCTACTGGATGGCATCATCGAGGTCATAGATGAGTTTTACTCAGCTAACCTCTCCCAGAATGTCGTCAGGGGAATGCGAGAGAGTGCCTCTCGGGGCTTCTACTCCGGTGGGCCTCCTCCGTATGGCTACAAGAGAGTGAAGGTCCAGGACTGAAGTGTTCAGAGAGTTAAGCTTGAACCTGACCCGACAACAGCACCGTTAGTGGTGCGTATGTTCAGGGAATGTCTGTCGGGCAAAGGTCTGATAGAGATCGCTAGAGGCCTGAACCATGATGGTCTGACTACCCGCAAAGCGAAGAAATGGAGCAAAACCTCGGTACACAAGGTGTTGAAAAATGAAGCCTACGCCGGCGTCCTAATTTGGGACAGACAAAAGCTGAGACGGGTTAGCACTAGTGATCAGCTTCCTCCTGTTCGAGTAGAAGGAGCCTGGCAAGCCATCATTGACCAGGATACATTCCAACAAGTTCAGGAAAAGCTCGGAGAAAGAGCGCCGAGGATAACACACCCCAGGGTGGTTCACAGCGAGTATATCCTCAGCGGGATAATGCGCTGCAAGAGTTGCGACGCTGCCATGGTAGGCCACGCCGTTAAATCAGGAAGGTTCTTCTACTACATGTGTGGCAATGCTCGCAGAAGAGGCAGAGGCCTATGCAACACGCCTCTGCTTCCCAAGGACAAGATAGAAAGCTTTGTTGTTGACCGAATCAAGCGATACATCCTAACCGAGGAAAACCTGGAGGAGCTCGTCAGACTTACCAACGAAGACCTGGCTCAGACCTGCTAGGAGGAGCGGGACAGGGTTGACCTACTTGACGCTCAGGTAGCGGAGGTTGACAGCCGGTTAGGGAAGCTCTATGACGCCTTAGAAACGGGAGAGTTTAAAAGCGGGGAGCTGGTGCCAAGGATAAAGGCACTTTTCCACAGAAGAGAAGACCTTCAGAAGGCTAAAACTGAAGCTGAGGAGGCATTGCGGTAGCGCACCCTAGAGCTTACTGATCCTGAGGTGGTGCGACAATACGTACAGGACCTGAAGCAGTTGCTAGTAGCATCCTCCATAGTGGAGCGGAAGGCCTTCCTGAAATCCTTTGTAGAGAGGATTGAGGTGGATAATTCTGAGATGAAGGTGGTCTATACCGTCCCGATGCCTCCGGACAATCCGGCTGCGGAGACGGTAGGAGTTTTACCTTTTGTACACAATGGCTCACCATACAACATCTTGAGAAAACATTTCCGACCTTAGCTTGAGCACTGCTGGCCAATTCGTCTGCCAATTGCCTTTATCCCGGGGACCATTTCCGTATTGCTTGCAAATCATCCTATTTTCCTGTATAATTGAGATGGTGGTTATAGTCTAGGTTACCGATCATCTGTGGAACCTCTATCAGGTTTGCTTACAGGCATTGGATGACCGAACTCTAGCCAACTACTATAAGAGAGGAGGTCGCCCAATGAGCTTTGTGGACAAGTCGCTGCAGTGCTCCGATTGTGGGATTACCTTCACCTTCAGCGCTGAAGAACAAGAGTTCTTTGCCACTAAAGGGTACACCAACGAGCCCAAGCGTTGCCCATCCTGCCGTGAAGCAAGGAAGGCGGAGCGGTACGGCTCTAGTGGCTCTAGTGGCTACGGTAGCTACCGGCCCAGGCGCCAGATGTATCCTGCAGTGTGCGCTGAGTGTGGCAAGCAAACCGAAGTGCCATTCGAGCCTCGAGAAGGCAAACCTGTGTATTGCAGCGATTGCTACAACAAAGTCAGATTGCGCAACTCGCGATAATCTGGCTAACGACCGAGCAAAAGGAGGCCGGGGCTAATCCCGGCCTCCTCAGCTTATGGATGGGATTTTCTTTTCGTTTACCTGAAAAGGCTTCGTTTCTTGATTTCGGAGCGGGTTTTTAGCGTACGAATAGCATTGACCCTTGTGCGTCTGTTATAATCGGCCCACTACAAGAATTATAATGTGGATGAGCTATACCCTTTTTGATACCGAGTTTGGCTGGATGGGACTGGTGGGCTCCACAGCGGGGCTGTGGCGCATCGTGTTGCCTCAACCTTCCCAGGAGGCGGTGCTTCCACTCATTATGGATGGCTTTCCCGGAGCCATCGCCGATCCCTCCCCTTTTGGCGACCTGCCCCACCGAATGAGGCGATATTTTAGGGGCGAGCCCATCTCCTTTGATGAAAAACTCGATTTGGCCCATGCTACCACTTTTAGACGCGCTGTATGGGAGGCGACGCGCGCCATCCCCTATGGTGAGACCCAAAGCTACGGTTGGATCGCCCAGCAAATAGGAAAGCCGAAGGCTTTGCGTGCCGTGGGGCAGGCGCTGGCGAAAAATCCCCTCCCCATTGTGGTGCCCTGTCATCGTGTGGTGGCCCAGGATGGCAGCTTGAGGGGCTTTGGAGGCGGCCTGGCGATAAGAAAGCGCCTCCTTGAGCTGGAGGCGCTCGTTCGATAAACTAACCGAAAAACCTTCTACTTTTATTAGACTCAAAAAGCCAAAACTAGGGACAGAGGGTATTGACAAAAAGGAATATATGCGCTATTCTATATAAAGAGAGCTTAGAACGTTAGTTCGAAAAGGTCCCCCCCCAGCGAACGTGCCCAAGGGGCACTGCCTTAGAGCTAGCTGGGGGGGTCGTTATTAGTTTCAGTAGTGTTCTACCGTCCCATATGCGAAGATCGGGAATTCACTTTTAACCAAGTTCGCTATTTTTTGGTGCGGTCTATATTCTCTCCTTTCCCATTTTACATATATTGCCCAGCTACAGTAGTCCACCATCTGCAAGTACGGATGTGTCCCTGAGGGGTGCATGCAAATCGCATATGGGATACCTCCTAAGTGACGTGCTAAGGAAAGCTTAACAGCTTTTTTGAGTTCCTCTCTTCCACTACCGGATTCCCTGTCCAAAAAGATGAAGACTTTATCAAAGCGACTGACATCGATTCCCCTAGGGTCAAATGGATACTTGAGAAGGTTTTCGATCATCATCGAATAGAAAATCCTAAGAGGTCGAAGCGATGGGTCGGTTTTTCTTTTCTCAACAATAACGCTGTCAATCCGAATGTGATTTAAGCCAGAAATAATATCAAATACCTTATCTCGAACAGCCTGTTTATCCTCAGCGGCGTGAAACTGCTCTATATCTATGCCTTGGTCAATCGTCTCGTGCTTTAGTGCATAAAGCTCAATGGTTCCTGGGACAATGTCGGTGCACAGCAAACTTGTAAGCACCAGATGTTTTGTGCCAGTATTTGAGAAATCGTAATTGCCCGAAACGTCTATGAACACATAAAGATAGCTCATTTTGCTTCGCTATTCCACCACTAGGTCTTCTTCTACAACCAGGACAGCGAGGCGCTCATGGAGCTCGGGGCAGTAGCCTGCATCGGGGAGCTCAAGGTTAATAATCTCATCCTCTTTAGTCACCCTGATGCACACCTCATCCCCACCAGGGTAATCTCTGAGGGCATCGAATATCTGGCGAAGGCGCATCACATCGCCCCCCTTATCAGCAGTTTGAGCGATATTGATTAGGAGCCGGCGCCTCTTGGGTGGGGCTGGCCCTTCAACCCTTTCCTCAGGCTGATATTGGTGCACCCTGTCGCAGCTCAGTTGCACCCGCTCACCCCGTGCACGCACTCTTCCCTCCACGAGGAGGATGTTGCCATCGATCCAAAGCTCTCTAGTGCGCTGGTAGATCTCAGGCCAGGCGCTAACCTCCACCTTGCCATCGAGGTCCTCGAGCATGGCGCTAATGAAGGGGCGCCCCTCTTTAGTGAATAGTTGCCGCACCGAGATAACCATGCCGGCAGTGACCACATCTTGCCCCACCATCCCCTCATCGATCTGACCACAGAAGGCGGTGATATAGGGGGCGAGTTTTTGAGAGGCACGGCTGAAGGGGTGCTCCGAGAGGTAGACCCCCAAGAGTTCCTTCTCCCAAGCCAGTTTCTCCTTGAGGGGGACATCACCCCCCTCTAGCTCTAGAGCGGGCAGGGGCAGAGGCACGCTCTCCCCCCATAGATCGAACATGGTGGATTGCCCCGTTTCCTTAAGCCTTTGTTCGCGCTGAGCCAGGGACATGATACGGTCAATGCTCGCTAAAAGGGCACCACGACTGCCCAGGGAGTCCAAAGCCCCCACCTTGATCAAGCTTTCCAGGGCGCGTTTATTGATGCCCCTGAGGTCAGCTTGGCGGCAAAAGTCTTCGATAGACTTGAACTCCCCTTGCTCGCGGGCAGCGATGATCGGTCTAACCGCCCCAAAACCAACGTTCTTGATCGCCGCCAGCCCGAAGCGAATGCCCCTTTCGCCCTCTGCATCCTCTATGGAGAAGGTGCTGCTGCTCTTATTTACGTCCGGTGGCAAAATGGGGATGGCGAGGCGATGGCACTCCTTGACAGCGGAGTAGATCTTCTCAGGCTGTCCCATGTTCATGGTGAGCACCGCACTCATATACTCCGCCGGGTAGTTCGCCTTAAGGTAAGCGGTCTGATAGGCGATCATGGCATAGCTCACACTATGAGCCTTGTTGAAGGCATAGCCAGCAAAGGGTTCGATAAGATCGAAGACCTCCCCTGCCACCTCTGGGGAAAATCCCATCCTCTTCGCCCCAGAGATGAAGTTCTTTCGCTCCCTCTTCATTACCTGGGGGATCTTCTTGCCCATGGCCTTTCGGAAGACATCGGCCTGTCCCAGGCTATAGCCGGCGAAGGCCTGAACGATGAGGAGCACCTGATCCTGGTAAACAATCACCCCATAGGTCTCCTCCAGGATCTGGGAGAGGGCAGGATGGGGGAAATGGATCGGCTCGAGGCCATGCTTTGCCTTAATGAAAGTAGGGATGTGCTGCATGGGACCTGGTCGGTAAAGGGCGATCATCGCGGCAATGTCGCTAAAGGATGAGGGCTTGAGTTCCTTAACGAAGCGGCGCATCCCCACCCCTTCAAGCTGGAACACCCCTGTAGTCTCCCCCGAGAAAAGGAGCTCGAAGGTCTTAGGGTCATCGAGCGGGATGTGGTTCAGGTCGATATCCTCTCCCCTGGTTTGGGCGATTATCTCCCTGGTTTTCCCCAGGATGGTGAGGTTTGCAAGCCCCAAGATGTCCATCTTCAAGAGGCCTATCTGGGCGATAGCTTCCATAGGGAACTGGGTCATAGCAATCGCCCCCTCATTCCCCTTAGTCGGTCTCTGAAGAGGCACATAATGGGTCAGCGGTTCCTTAGAGATGACCACCCCGGCGGCATGGGTTGAGGCATGGCGAGCGATCCCCTCGACACGCTTGGCGTTATCGACAAGCTGGCGCGCTGTCTCATCTTCATAATATAGGTTTGCTAGCTCCCTGCTCTCCTCCAGGGCCCTCTCCAGGGTCATGTTCACCCCGGGGGGAATCAATCTTGCCACCCGATCGACATCACCATAGGGCATTCCCAGGGCGCGGCCCACATCCCGAAGCGCCGCCCTGGCCCCCAAGGTGCCGAAGGTGATGATCTGGGCCACCCGCTCATACCCATATTTTCGGGCGGCATGGGAGATCACCTCATCACGTCGGTCATCCTGAAAGTCAAGGTCGATGTCCGGCATCTCCTTGCGCTCCACATTGAGAAAGCGTTCGAAGACCAAATTATTTTCCAGTGGATCGATATCGGTGATCCCCAGGGAGTAGAGAACAAGGCTGGCGGCAGCACTGCCCCTGACACCGAAGAGGATTTTTTGTTCTTTAGCGAAGGTTATAAGGTCCCAAACCACCAAAAAGTAGTTAGCGAAATTGGTCTTTCGGATGACCTCCAGCTCATAGTTGAGGCGCTCCTCAACCTCAGTGGGGACCCGGGAGTAGCGGCGCTCCAGTCCCGCGCGGCAGAGCTCTCCAAGGTAATCGTCGACAGTTTTGCCCTGTGGCGTCTCGACCTCGGGGAGGTGAAGCCTCCCAAATTCCAGCTCAAGATGGCACATCTCGGCAATACGCTCGCTGTTCCGAAGGGCCTGGGGAAGGTCGGAGAAGAGCTCTGCCATCTCCTCCCCGCTCCTCAGATAGAAGGAATCCCCCATCCTTATGTGCTTCTCATCGTATATTGTTGAGTTTGACTGAATGCAACTGATGAGCTCGTGGGTGTAGGCGTCCTCTTTAAAGATAAAGTGGACATCGTTGGTAGCCACAAGAGGTATATCCAGCTCACGGCCGATAGCCATGAGCGGGGGATTTATCTGGTCCAGCTCCGCTATGTGATGGCGTTGCAGTTCAAGGTAGAAATCGCCGAAGAGTTCCTTATACCAGAGAGCAGTCCTCCTGGCCTCCTCTGCGCGCCCTCCCCAGATGAGGCGGGGGACCTCACCCAAGATGCACCCCGAGAGGGCGACCAGTCCCTCATGGTGCTCCGCAAGCAGCTCACGATCCACCCTTGGCTTATAGTAGAAGCCCTCGAGATGGGATTTGGTGGTGAGCTGGATGAGGTTTTGATAGCCAACCTTGTTCTTGGCGAGCAGGATGAGGTGATAAGGAATCTTATCGGCAGCATCCTTTGAGTGGCGGCTGAAGGGGGCAACATAAAACTCGCAGCCAAGGATCGGCTTTATCCCCGCCTCTTTGGCGGCAAGATAAAACTCGATCACCCCGTACATAGCGCCGTGATCGGTGATCGCCAGGCTATCCATCCCCAGCTCCTTTGCCCTGGAGATGAGCTGGGGGATGGAGCAAAGTCCATCGAGCAGGCTATATTCAGTATGAACATGAAGGTGGGCAAACATAGGGGGACACCGTCTCAGCAATTAAAATATTATAACACAGGTTTTGATTAAACCCTAGGTGAGGATCGGAAGGATGAGAGATTTGGCGAAAATGGGAGCGATGGAGAGAATTGCCTAATACCCCTCAGGCGTTAACGATTCCTGCGGTGATTGCAATTCCTGGGGATGCGTTTTATGCTGGACTGTGCCATCGCCAATTGCGATGGCAAGGCGAAAAAGGCAAACCCCGAGAAATCGGGGGGCGCAAAGCCTCAGGTCTAAACCCCGACAGGTCGGGGCATGATGGCTGGGTTGCCGCCGGTAAGAGGTGTAACGATGTGCTCTCCGGGCAATCCTGCCTGGAGAGTTTTTTATGCTCAGGGGTGCTATGACAGGGGAAAAGATCCTGGTGGCGGATACAAACGATGATTCCCTCCGCCAGAAGATCGAGACCGTGATCGGTGAACGCTACAAGGTAGCGAGCGTGCCCACTGAGAAGGGGGCCATTGAACTTATCAGGAGGGAGCGTTTCGACCTCCTGATCGCCGAAACCAATGATGGATTGGGTTTAGTGGAAGCAGTGAGAAGGAGCGACCCAGCCATCGCCATAGTGCTCATTGGTAACCACTATGGCATCGATAACGCTCTCGAAAGGCTAAAATCGGGCCCCCAAGCCCTTCTGCTAAAGCCCTTCTCTTTAAGCGAGCTGGGGAGAGCCATTGAGGGTGCCCTGGAGAGAAGGAGGTTGCTTCGGGATAACAAAAGGTTAAAGGCGCTAATTCCCTTGTTTGAGATCAGCAAAACCCTGATGGGTGAGGTGGAGTTGGAAAGGCTTTTCGATGTTATCCTGGAGATCGTTTGGAAGGAGACCGAGGCCGATTGTGTTTCCCTGATGCTCCTTGATGAAGCAGGGCAGGAACTCGTTGTTAAAGCAGCCCTTGGCCCTTCGGGAAGGGTCAAAAATGGCAAAGAGAGGGTTGGAGAGGGGCTCGCTGGTTGGGTAGCGAAGACCGCTGAGCCCCTGATGCTCACCGAGGAGACACATATCGAGCCTCATCTGAGAAGGGCGATGACTGAAATGGGGGCTTTCTCGGTTCTATGCTTACCTCTGGTGGTCAAAGGCAGGGTGATTGGGGTGTTGAGGAGTAGCAAGACCAAGGGAGCCCCCTTTAGCTCTAGTGACCTGGAATTCCTCTCCATCCTGTGCGGGCAGGCAGCAATCGCCATTGAAAATGCCAGGCTCTTCAGCAGGGTCAAAACCCAGCAAATTCGTGTGGAGCAGCTCCTAAAGCAAGCCACCCTGGCTCAAGAAGATGAAAGACAGAGGGTCTCCCTGGAGATCCACGACGGTGCTGCTCAATGGATGGTGGCCGCCTCCTATCGGATTCAAGCCTTTCACAGGATCCTCGCTAAATACAAGGTCGCCCAGGCGGAGACAGAGCTACACGAAATAAGGAACATCATCGATCAAAGCATAAAAGAGCTTCGCCGGGTGATTGCTAATCTTCAACCCCCAGCCTTAGGAGAACTGGGGCTTTTGGAGGCACTCCATCAGAACCTGGAGAAATTTGGAAAAGACACCGGCATCGCCTATTCCTCCCAAATCGAGGGCATCCCTCTTCACATCCCCCCGATTTTAGGGATCGCCGTCTATCGGGTCACTCAGGAAGCCCTGACTAATGTCAGAAAGCACGCTCAGGCGACCAAGGTCGATGTTATCCTCCGCTTTCAGGAGGATGAGCTTTGCGTGGTGATCAGGGACAATGGAAAAGGGTTTGGTCCCTCCCATGTGCTCGGCAATGCCCGCTCTGTGGGGCAGGTGGGGCTTAAGGGCATGAAAGATAGAGCGGAAACATTGGGCGGCACTATAGCAATAGAGAGCGCAGAGGGGATGGGAACCACCATAACCCTCACTCTGCCCATATCAGCCCCTTTGCCCAGAGAGCTCTCCCCGATGGCAAAAATACTTAACAGCTAACTTCATCAGGAGGAAGGAAACATGAGCATTCGAGTGCTACTGGTTGATGATCACCCTGTGGTGCGTCATGGACTCAGGCGCATGCTGGAGCAGGAGGAGGATATAAAGGTAGTGGGCGAGGCGGTCAGTGGTGAGGAGGCACTGGCTCAAATAGAGAGCATCTCCCCAAGCATCATCCTTATGGACATCAAGATGCCCGGGATGGGCGGCATCGAAGCGATCCACCAAATCAAAGAGCGCTATCCTGAAATAAACATCATTGTATTAACCCTATATGGTGACCAATACCTAGCTCAAGCGATCGAGTCTGGTGCTACAGGCTACCTGGTTAAGGACATCGGTGGTGAGGATCTGATTTGAGCGATAATAGCAGTGCATCAGGGGCAGTCAACACTCCACCCCTCGCTCTCTAGGGGGCTTTTTAACGAGTTTGCCTCTCTGGCTAAAGTAAAGCGCAACCAAAAGTCCTCCCTTTCGCCACGAGAACTGGATATGATTCGCCTCATCGCCTCCGGAGCCACCAACAAGGAGATCGCGGCGCAGCTTTTCTTGAGTGAAACCACAGTGAAGCGGGGGGTAAGCGGCATCTTCAACAAAATGAGGGCCAAGGATCGCGCTGAGGCAGTGGCTGAATCCTACAAGAGAGGTTTGCTCTAACGCTACTAACTAATGCCTAATTGACCTTTTCGGGTCAGAAAAGATGACCAATCTGTGATGGATAACTTGAGCCCTTTGGAGGTAGCGGAATCAAAACGCCGAATTTATAATAGAAATCGAACGCTTTTTCATCGCTGGAGGGGCACCAAATGCAAGGGTCAGGGTACACTCCCCAGGCTCCGCTTAAAAAATCAAACAAAAGTGTGCCCTGACCGGCACCAGAAAATAATCAGGGAGGAGGGTTAACAAGAGTATGGCAATTCGACATCAGGAACCGATCTTATCACAGCGCATATTGGCTTTTGTCACCGAGCACCCTGGGGTAAAGCTTGTCGTCATCGAGGAAGCTCTCGGTGTCTCCAGGATCGAGGTGGGGAGGGCAATTCGGGAGCTGATGGATCAGGGAAAAATCCACAGAGATGAAGACACCAGAGAATACTTCCCCCTCTAGGGGAAGAGGTATTGTTTGAGCCAAGGTGCGGGAGATGGAAAGTATGGGATTTGATCTCGGTGAAGACAAACTTACCAGAGGGGTGCTCGTCTTGGCGATCAGCCTCTCAGAGATAATAAAGGATGCCCTTAAGCTTCAGGCTCTTCATCAAATAAAACAGAACGGCGTGAGCGAGGAGGATATCGAAAGGTGGCGAGGCGCCCTCATGGACCTGGACGCGGCGCTGGACCAGATCAAGGGAAATGACGGGGTTGCGAGGTCCCTTCATCAACTGGGGCATGGCTTCAATAACTTGGTAGACCATATTCTATCTACAGCACTAAATCCGGATTCTTTATCTCATAAGGTGGAGATTCTAGAGGGGAGGGCTAGTGAGGTTCGAACCCCAACTCAACAAGATAGCGGCTTACATCGAGCCCGGGGATATAGATAAGATCGCCCAACAAGTGGATGAACAGGGCGTCAGGATGCTCAGGTATCTTTGGTGCCGTAGATACGCCAGCCTCGATGAGCTAAAGAAAATATCTGGAGAGACCTCTCATATGAAGGTGCTCATCAGGATCAGGGAAATGATAAACCCAACCGCAAGGCGCCTCCTGGGCAAGCCAATCATGGTCTTTGAGCGCTCGGCGATGGATTATTACACCGGAGAGCATATCCTCCATAGCTGGTGGCTCAACGAAGAGGCAACACCCTCCCACGAGACATTGAAAACCCCAATTTAGCTTCAAAATCGCCTCCAAAACCCCCCTTCCCTTTCGCTTCCCCATGATATAATAGGGCCGTGAAATATAAAGCATGATGTTCGAAAAAGTTCGAAAAAAAGGAGGCGCATTATGGCGGAGCAAATTGGGTATCGAGTAGTGGGCACGATCAAGGGGGTCAAAGGCTTCTGTGGCGCCGGTCACAAGGTGGGGGACAAGCTTGAGCTTAGCGGCCATAGTTCAGGAGGGCTTTGCGGCTTCTTTTATCACGCCCTCTTCCCCCAGATCATCATGCTCCAGTTCGGCGGCGGTTTCCCTCCAGAGTGGGGAGACCCGGATGTAATCGAGATGGACTGCATGGACAAGTTTAATCTGGTCACCATAGAGCTGAGGAGAATAAGGGAATAAGCTTAGGTAAGCCCAAGCGATATGCGCAATCTGTTGTCAACGGCCTCCATATCGGCCAAAGGCATGGCGCCCAGTTTGCGGGCTATCATGTCCCGTTTTATTGTTCTAATAATACCAGTTGCTACTGAGGGGTAAAGAAGGCCAGCTCCTTGCCAGTCTCCGATTAGGTGGTCGCCCACCAAAAGGCGATCAACATTGCTGGTGATGGCAACGATAATAGCTTCCTGTCGCCCTTGATGGTAGGCATCTGAGCTAACTATTACAGCAGGGCGCCGCCTCACTGCAGTCTCCTCGGTAAAGACGAAACCAACCAGGACCACGTCTCCCCGGTTATAGTCGGTCATAGGCTGCGTCCCTCTCGTTATCCCAGAGTTCCGCCAGTACCGGGTCGGCTTTGGCTGTCAGTGCAACAAGCTTTCCTTCCGCTACCGGAGAAAGGGCCTCTTCAGGCAGCATTTCAGACAAGATTTTCTGAAGTGCCATGGTATGGCTGCATAGTCCCCACTTGGAGAAGAAGCTACAAGAGCAGTGCCACAGCCCCTCTTTATAGCTAAGGGTATAGGTATTGTGCTCCCCCCTGAAGCTCAACGTGAAGTCGGAAAAGGTGACCCGCTCCCGCTCTTGGGCATAGCGGCGTGCCTTTTCGATCTTGCCTATAAGACTTGATTGCATAATTCCTCCTTTTTCGTTCTCACAAAACATTAGCGAGGTTCACATTTATATACTTCACATCCGCTACCTCGCCACAGTGCGATAGTATGAAAAGAGCACCCCGGTAAAATCGGGGTACTTTCTTCACCCTAGCCTTAAAATTAACCAAAGCATCACAAGGATATTCTATTCCTCGCCCCAGGCGGAGTCAAGTTCTTGACTCCCCAGTTGACTTGTGTTATAAACGGGAAAAGAATATGCTCTCCGAGCTGCCGCGCCTAAACCTTTTTTCATACTAGCGGAAGGTTTTTTCGTGCTTAACGGAAGGTGTTCAGGAGGCCTTTGTGAGGGCGAAAAAGTGCATGGCGAGCAGCCGGTACGGTGTGGGTGGAAACGCCTGCGCCCCCCGTGGTTGGAAAGGAGGGCTTAACGCCAGGTAAAGTATGCCTATCGTTATCAAGCCTCCTTTTGGAGGCTTTTTTCTTTTTCGAACTAACGAAAGTTGTTCAAACCCTTTTGTTAGAACGAAAAAACCAAAAGATATTTTAAAAAATCGTTTGTGAGGGCGAAAAAATGATTCGAAATATCTGGAGATGGATCGCTCAAAGGAGGTTGACCATCACCTTCCTTCTCCTGGGAATGGTCATCCTCCTCTTCATCTTCATCCCCCTGGCCAAGATGATCTTCTCCTCAAGCCCCTCGATACTATGGGACACTCTGCTCGAGGGGGAGGTGAGGAGCGCTATCTGGCTCAGCCTTTATTGCGCCCTAATAGCTACGGCAGTCGGGCTTGTTTTGGGGGTGCCATTAGCCTACTTCCTGGCTCGCCACCGCTTCCCCGGGAAGAGGTTTGTGGAAGCGCTCATCGATGTTCCCATAGTGGTGCCCCACATCGCCACCGGCATCGCTCTCCTCTTCGTCTTTGGTAAAAGTTTTCTTATCGGTCGCGCCTTCGATGCTATCGGCATTGATTTCGTATTTGCGGTCCCCGGAATCATCATCGCCATGCTCTTTGTCAGCGTTCCATTTCTCATCGACTCGGCAAAGCAGGGGTTTGAGAAGGTGGACGTCAGGTTAGAGAAGGTGTCCCGCACCCTGGGTGCCTCGCCGTGGCAAACCTTCTTCAGTGTATCGTTGCCCCTGGCCAAAAGGGGCATCTTTGGCGGCGCGGTGATGATGTGGGCGCGGGGGATAAGCGAGTTCGGTGCCGTGCTTGTCCTCGCCTCCTACCCTACGATCGCCCCCATCCTGGTCTATGATCGACTGGAGCAATACGGCCTTGACTATGCCTTGCCTGTTGCTGCCCTGCTCGTCATAATATGCATCATCATATTTATTGTGCTGAGGAGCATCGCCTATCGGGGAGAGAGGACATGGTAGAGATAAAGGACTTGACGGTGAATCTGGGGAACTTTCTCTTTGAGGAGATCAATCTAAAGGTCGAAAAAGGGGAATATTTTATCATCCTCGGGCCAACCGGGGCAGGGAAGACGGTGCTCCTTGAGTCCATCGCCGGGCTTCACCCCATCAAGAGCGGTGAGATCTGGCTCGATGGGAGGGAGGTCACAAAGCTTGAGCCGGAGAAGAGAGGGATAGGGTTT
The DNA here is from genome assembly GCA_014859165.1 of Dehalococcoidia bacterium. Lineage (GTDB taxonomy): Bacteria > Chloroflexota > Dehalococcoidia > E44-bin15 > E44-bin15 > Kmv38. The sequence goes on along the minus strand of JACUUT010000012.1, from coordinate 1,838 downwards.
GTCTATCAGGATTACGCCCTCTTCCCCCACCTCTCGGTGAAGGATAACCTCCTCTTCGGGTTGAAGCGGAGGAGGCAGCCAAAGGAGGAGAAGCAAAGGGTGATGGAGTGGCTGGCTGAGCTTCTAGGGATAACCCATCTTCTGGAACGAAGCCCCGATACCCTAAGCGGGGGTGAGCGGCAGAAAGTGGCCCTGGCGAGGGCGCTCTCCATCAACCCCCAGGTTCTACTTCTTGACGAGCCACTCTCCGCCCTCGACCCTCAGACCAGGGAGGAGGTGCAACAGGAGCTGAGGCAGATTCATCGGAGACTGAAGCAGACGACCATTCATGTGACTCATGACTTCGAGGAGGCGATTGCCCTGGGCGACAGGATCGCCGTTTTAGGCGGAGGGCGCATCCTTCAGATCGGAACCGCGGATGAGATTTTTCATCACCCCAACTCCGAGTTTGTTGCCCGCTTCGCTATGACGCGCAATATCTTCACCGGTGAGGTGCGCGATGGCACTCACGGGGGGGCAATCATCGACGTTGCGGGCACAAATTTCGAGGTGGTGACCGACCTCAGAGGGTGGCTCCATGCCTCCCTCCGCCCCGAGGACATCCTCATCTCAAAGGAGCCGCTCCACTCCAGCGCCCGAAACTCGCTCAAGGGCACCATCACCCATATCGCTGACCGTGGTGCCACGCTCTACCTCACGGTGAGCACCCCCCCCGATTTCGTGTGTCTGGTCACCCGCCGCTCCTTCGAAGAGCTAGCGCTTGCTGAGGGCGAGGCGGTATATATAACCTTCAAAGCATCGGCGGTCCATATCTTTTAGATGGGATTTGGATGAGGAAAGTAGCATTATGCTTGGTAATGCTGGCTCTGGTGCTTGTCCTGGTGGCAAGCTCCTGCTGCTTCCCCCAGCCTGACCTCATCATCCTCCATGCCGGCAGCCTTGCCGTGCCCTTCGATGAGATGGCTGAAGAGTTCGAAAATTCGCACCCGGGGCTTACCATAGTCACCGAGGCGGCGGGCAGCCGTGAAACCATCAGGAAGGTCACCGAGCAAGGAAAGCCGTGCGACATCATCGGCTCAGCCGATTACGCCATCATCTTGCCCATGATGGAGGATGTGGATGGCCAGTGCTACGCCGATTGGTATATCGCCTTTGCCCGAAATCAGATGGTGATTGCCTACCGTGATGATGCCCCCTTCGCCGATGAGATAAAAAACGGCGAGCGGACGTGGTATGATGTCCTCGCCAATGAGGATGTGACCTACGGCCACTCCAACCCTGACATCGACCCCTGCGGCTATCGAGCCCTGATGGTAGTTCAGTTAGCCCAAAGCTACTACTATGATGAATCCAGCGCCTTCGGCTTGACTCCCGATGTCAATGCCGCCAATCTCTATGACATGCTTATTCCCATACCGGAGGGTGGCACACAAATGGAGCGGGGCCGAACAGGGGGTGGTTGGGGGGAAATTGTAAAGCCCAAGGAGACCGACCTTCTCTACCTGCTCGAATCCGGTGACCTGGACTATGCCTTTGAATATCGCTCGGTGGCCCAGCAGCACGGATTTGAGTATTTGGAGCTTCCTGACGAGATCAACCTGTCAAGCATTGATTTTGCCGATTTCTATGCCACCGCTCAGGTGGAAGTAACGGGTGCGGAACCGGGGACGACGACCACCCTGAGCGGGGCGCCCATCGTCTATGGGGTCACCATCCCCAAGAACGCCCCCCATCCTGAGCTGGCGATCGCCTTTGTAGAATTCCTCCTCGGCCCCGAGGGGCAGGCGATAATGCAGAGCTGCGGTCAGCCACCGATAGTGCCGGCGGTGACCAATTAC
>JACUUT010000117.1 GCA_014859165.1 Dehalococcoidia bacterium | reverse complement strand
AGCTGCTCAGGGGATTCCCCATGACCAAGGTCGTGGCATCACACGACCTGGAGATGGTCGCCGCGCTTTGTGAGCGTGTCATCATCCTCGATGAGGGGAGGGTGGTCGCCGACGATTCCACATCTGCGATTATGTCTAATACTGCCCTGCTGGAGAGCCACGGCTTGGCAAAAACTACAGAGAGGAGATAAAGCGGCGCTGGGTGTGCCTCACTATTTACACCTTTCTCAGATATTCCGCTAAATCCTTCTCATCTTTTGGTATAAAGGCTTTATACTTTAATGCATACCTCTCTTTTAGCTCTTGGGGGGCAATGAACGCCACTATAGGATAGCCTACCAGCTCAAAACAGCCTTCATCATCCTCACTGTCGCCGATATATACCGTTCTCTTTTCGTCCATTTTTCTATCTCTTAATAGCTTCAACAGTAGTTGTGGTTTATTTTTATAGATACTCAGTAGAAACTCGATTGCCCTTTCACCCTCTTGCTTGAGCGAATCGGCTTCCCTGAAATCAAAGCAACCCCTGAACCCGGCAACAGTTAGGATGCGGTCGATTCCATATCCATAGCCAGCCGAGAAGATACCTGTGGTCTTTCCCGCTTCATGGCGCTCTGCGATTGGCCTCAGAACCCTCCAGTCAAGTTTATCCTGGGTCTCCTTTTTGGCTGCATATCTATCAACTGAACGATGGATGAAAGAAATGGGAAGCCCGTTGATTACTTTCCGATTATAGATACTGAACATTTCGCTTACGAAGTCAAAATCAGCGTCCTGACGCCTTTGCCGATATAATCTTTCCAGTTCTCTTCTGGTTTTGAGCAGGTGGGCCATCCTGAATATATGGAAGGGAATGGAGGCTCTAAAAAGATCGAGAGCTATATTCTCTAGAATGGATCTTTCGTCCCTATCCTTTATTATCGTCCCGTTCCAATCGGAGATGATGGTATCGTAGGCCATTTTCACACGATTCAATGAGTGTGCATTTACTCGGTCTCGATCTCAAGGCTTATGTCCAGGGCTTTTGCCGAGTGAGTGAGCGCTCCAACGGAGATGAGGTCGACGCCCGCCTCAGCAACGGAGCGGACATTTCCCAGAGTGATCCCACCGGAGGCCTCGATCAGGGCGCGCCCCCCAGCTATCTCAACCACCTGGCGCATGTCCGCGAGAGCCATGTTATCCAGCATGAGGATGTCAGCGCCGGCATCCAGGGCTTTTTCGACCTCACCAACGCTACCCACTTCGACCTCTACCTTAAGAGTGGAGCTCTGGCGTGCCCTCCCAATCGCTTGCTTGAGCCCTAGTCCGAAAAAACGAAGCGCCGCAAGGTGATTGTCCTTGATCAGTATGCCGTCGCCGAGGTGCTGGCGGTGGCTTTTCCCCCCACCGAGGCGCACCGCATACTTCTCGAGTATCCTCATCCCTGGCATGGTCTTTCTGGTGTCGGTAATCTGGACCTTAAGCCCGCTCACAGCCTCAACATAGCGCGCCGTCTCGGTGGCGATGCCGCTCAAGTGGCACAGGAAGTTGAGCGCTGTCCGCTCCGCCTTTAGGATGCTTGCCACCCTCCCCTCGATATTGGCGACCACATCCCCTTCTCGAACTTTAGCGCTATCTTGAATTAGAACTTCAACCCGTATCGAGGGGTCAACCTTTATGAAGACCTCTTTTGCCACATCGATCCCGGCCAGCACCCCATCGCCCTTGACCAGGATGAATGCCTTCCCCTCAAGGTCAGGGGGGATGAGCGCCTCTGTGGTAACATCGCCAGAGGCGAGGTCCTCGGCCAGGGCGCGGTCGATTATCTCTTGAACCTGTTTCCATGACGCAGCTAAAGATTTGTCCATGAGATTACGGGCTCGGAATGTCTAGGTCTTTGCAAATTTTTCTGGCAAGGACATCCACAAGTTCAGCATGTCGCGGAACCGTGGATGTCTTTCGATTCGATGGGTTGTAGTAAACGGTGTGGCGGGTTCCCTCTCGAAGAAGCTTGCAGCCATTTCGTTCCAAGTGGCGAAGCAGCTCACGCCGTTTCATTAATGGGCGACCTTGATCTTCTCGCGAATGACATCCTTACCAGAGAGCTCCTTCTCAGCCAGCTCTCGGTTGGACTTTAGAATTAGCTCCACCGCCTCACGAAGGTTCTCACGAGTCTCCTCAAGAGTTCTGCCCTGGGTGTTTGCGCCGGGCAACTCTTCGACATATCCAATATACCACTCGTCGATTTTCTCAAATATAGCGCTAAAGATGCTCTCCACCTGACCCCTCCTTAATCGTATTTTAGCACAATTTGACCCATATTTCCCGGCTTTCCCAAGTGTGAAGCATTTGGGCAGGCGAAGCGTAAACGCGCTGGTTATGCACCAAGGCGAAATCCCAGGAGTTCAAACGCCTTGATTGCTCTCCTTTTAGGAGCGTCAACCGGAAACCTGGGCATTAGATAGCCACTCCCGCCTCAGCCACAAAGGCTTCAAGCACAGGCGACTCGTCCTCAAGAACCCCTTGCCCAAAAGTCTCGATGTGGAAGCGAATGGCAGACTTGACATCGGCTAATGCCTCCTCATAAGTGTCGCCTTCACCGACAACGATTCCCTTGAGGCCAAGCGGATAGGCTACATAGCCATCGGGATGCTTCTCAACCACTACTTTGAACTGTTTCATCGTGTCAATCTCCTTCTCTCTGGCGATGGCGCACAACATTTCCCGGCTTTGCCAAGTGCGAGGCATTTGGGTGCGCAAAGCGGGGGCAAAACCTATGGTAACAAATACCTCGCATCTCCATTCCACAAAACCTCACCCGTCCCCTTGCGATACTGAAGAACATTTCGGACGTTTCGTTTCCACTTTGGGATATCTGAGGTGGGAGACTGAGGCTTGGCATCCTCGACATCCAATTCCCCACACCTTTCTATCAGCTGATAGATCTCTTCTAATGAAACCCAACGCTGTCTCGGCATTTGCATTACCATTATGTCCCAAATCTCCGAGGAGTGTATCATACAAGACCTCCTACGATCCCATCATTGTGCCTAGTCGCTCAACAGTCATACAAGCCAACTCCGGTTTCGTTCAATTCAGTTTTGCTTCAAATACCTATAGGCCCAAACCCTTGCGCCCGTCAATCTACCTTCCGGAAGACGATGTGGCGTTGCCAAGAGGGTGAGGGATGGGGGAGGTCGGTGCGGAAGTGGGCGCCGCGGCTCTCCTCCCGAATCAAGGCCGCCTCAGCCATGAGTCGCCCCACCAGGATCAGGTTGCTTAGCTCATAAGAAGGGCGGTCGGAGGGCTTACTTATGGTCTTTTGCCACGAGGCTAGGGTCGCTGCCGCCTCCTCCAAACCCTCTCCACAGCGCACCATGCCTACATTGTCCCACATCAGCGACTCAAGCGCCGATAGGCTGAGGGA
>JACUUT010000079.1 GCA_014859165.1 Dehalococcoidia bacterium | reverse complement strand
AATACACTATAAGGAAATCTCCACTGCACAGCTATTCACCACCTACGAAGAGGCGCAGGCATATCTGGAAAGTCAAACCACGCCAAACTACAGGATAGTGGGCGCAGAACCCTTCACTAGCCCTGTGCACCTTGAGGAGTTGGAGCACTACGAACTGATCCACCAGTCCGATTCCGTAGTGAGGCTACGGGGAAATGAGACGATCTCCTATGTGGGGATATTTGAGTATTCGCCCTAAGAATGCGCTGGGCTGCCCGAAAACTTCCACCCTTGTCATTGCGAGGAGCATTAGCGACGAAGCAATCTTGGAGAGGGGATGGGAACAAGTAGGATTGCTTCGCCTACGGCTCGCAATGACTGCGGCTTCGCCCCTTCAGGCGCCCTTCTTTGTCACCATGACCCTGAACGAAGTGAGGGGAAGGGTCTATAAACGATCTGTCACATTGATGAAAAGCTGGAGCGTTCTAAAGGGCTCGGCCTCCCCATCTTTATATAACAGGAACTCCGCCTTCTGGTCGCTGCCAGCCTCTTGAGGAACGAAGCTCACCTCCTCCTCCCGCGTATCCTCATCCGCAAGCACGAATGGCCCTACTTCAACGTTTTTGACCCCATCTATCATCACTTCTATATAGTAGCTCGTCTCGGTGCCTTCATGGTTGACTATCCCCACGGTCACCGTCGCTTTTTCTCCCACCACAAGCTCCCCAGGGTAACCCCCAACCTCGCCTTCCAGACCTAAGACATAGAACTCGGTGAATTGCTCTCCTGCTCTGGGGGCAGCGACCACATAACCCAATGCTCCAATTGTCGCCAATATGGATAGTGCAAGAACAATGGACAGACCTTTATCCAGGTTGCTTAGCCCTGCCCATCTGGGTATGACAATCTGAGCCGACCCCGATGAATCGGGGCGACCTCTCGGCCGAAAGGAGACGGTAAACCGCCGAGCTCCCCCTTCTTGGGAAACAGGGCTGCCATTAGGGTGTATCCGGGGAAAAACAGCAGAAAGGGGAGCCCCAGGATAATGCGCAGGATATTTGAGGGGAGAAGGACGATGATGATGAGCAGCACCAGCACCAGGATATTTATGAACAGAATCTCATTTGTAAACCTGATTTTCTTGCCTATCACGCTTGCTTGAAGTATTGGCCTCGAGCTCGAACCCTATGGCATCTAGCTCCAAGCCCTCGATAACCTCTCTCCTAAAACCCCAGTAACCGGTGCAGAGGTCGCTTATCTTAGTTCCATATAAGATATTGGCCAGGAAAGCAAGTAGATGGTTCCCCACCAAATTCAACCTGCTCATCGCCCCCTGTTCCCTTTGCCCCTTTAGCCTGGAGCCCAGCACCACATCGTATCCCCCTTCCAAGAGTTCCAGCATTCCAGGGATGTAAGTAGCAGGATAGGTGAAGTCGGCATCCAGCATGAATATGAAATCGCCATTTGCCGATTCAAACGCTTTTCTCACAGCTCTACCTTTCCCCTTTACGGGCTCTACGATGACTTTTGCTCCCCCTTCTTCGGCGATCCCCTTTGTCCTATCGGTGCTATTATTATCAACGACTATAATCTCAAGTCGATGTCCTTTCCCCTCCATATCCTCCTTTAGTATCTCATCGATGACCTTTCCAATGGTCTGCTCTTCGTCTAAAGCGGGGAGAACTATGGAAACCTTTTTGCACATATCGTCTTCCCGTTAAAGTTTTTTCTTGTTTTACCATCTATTTATGAGACCGATGCACCTTCCGCGTCGGTTAGGTGGGCCAACTGGTCCACCTCTGGTGGGAGTATTGTGCCAGCCCCAGCGGAAACTGTCAATGGCTTCGGGGATTATAGATTTGACTGTTCCTTAGATATTAGGGCATACCTCTCTTGAAATGGTGCGTAACTATCCAGCTTTGACCAGTGGCGATGCTAGCATCGCAGATTCTCACCAATGGATCAACGGTAGGGGTAGAAATTGGGAGAATAATTGTGGTAGAATCAGGGTGATCCAGATTTTGAGTCCCTGATTCGCCGAAATTGGCAAGGGAACCAGAGAGCGATCCATATCTGGAGACCTGGTTTTTAGGGGCCGTTAGCTCAGGGGTAGAGCACCTGACTTTTAATCAGGGTGTCGTGGGTTCGAATCCCACACGGCTCATATCTGGACTGGAGCCTTTTGCCACCATTTTGCCACCATTTTTCTCAACATTCTTCTCCACCAGCCTGTCAAGGCTATCAACTACCGCCCTCTGCATTCTGGGGGTAACGTGGCCGTAGGTATCAAGGGTGAAGGCGGCGCTACTGTGGCCAAGCCTCTGCTTGACAGCATTGATATCCATGCCGTCCTCCAGCAGAAGGGTGGCGTGGCTGTGTCTGAGGTCGTGGAGACGTAACTTTCGGATAACTCCTTTGTGACTGAGCTTGGTGAAGGCATGGCTCACCGTGCCCGGCCTCAGGGGTGTGCCGTCCGGGTGGGCGAAGACCCAATCATCCTCCCCCAGTGCCTTGCCCAGCAGCGCCCGCTGTGCCCCTTGCTCTTTCCTATGCTGCCGCAAGAGAAGTGCCACATTAGGCGACAGGTCCACAACTCGCTTGCTCTTCTTGGTCTTTGGTGGCCTTATCACATATTCCCCGCTATCCAGCTGGTGAAGCGTTCGCACTACGGACAGGGAGGCCAACTCGAGGTTCAGATCACCCCATTGCAAGCCCAATAGCTCGCTGCGCCTGAGCCCTGTGAACAGGCTTACATAGAATAGGGTGCGATATGGGGATACTTCGATTGCTTCCAAAAAATCGGGAACTTCATCCGAAGTCAAGGTTGCCATTTCTTTGCGCTCGAGAGGTGGCGGGTCCACAACTTGGCAGACATTTCTGGTCAGCAGACCCAGCTTGACGGCGTGTTTTAGCGCCTCGGATAGGACCACATGATGGTATTGCACACTACGACGTGAGAGGCCTCCCCGCCCAGCGATACGCCCCTGGGAGAGTTTCCGGGTGTGGTAATCTTGGATATGGTAAGGCTCAAGTTTAGTGAGAGGGAGCTTGCCTAAGGCAGGTATAAGGTGCTTATGCACAATGGACCGGTAGCTTTCCACCGTCCTAGGTGAGCAGTGCATCTCAACATAGTCCTTGAGCCACTGCTCTAACCAACTAGCCACAGTAAGCTGCTTTAGCTGCCTTACATAGCCCCCTTTCTCAACTTCTACGTGTAGCTCAGCTAACCGCTGCTGGGCGTCTTTCTTAGTTCCCTTGATGGCCTCATAGTGTCTTAGGCGATTCCCTGTTGCTGGGTCCCGACCAATATCAAGGTAAACTTCCCAACTCCCTTTTGACCGTTTTCTAACTGGCATTTGAGCTACCTCCTTTCCCTTGTTTTCTAATGTGTCCTCTCATTGCTATCCCCTTTCTTAAGTTTTTCAGGCTGTTCCTCTCCTGCCTCTTATGCAGGACACAGCTCACATCGAGTGCGGAGTATCATGGGGCGGAGTAGCAGCCCTTCCAAACTTTCTTCAAGCT
>JACUUT010000078.1 GCA_014859165.1 Dehalococcoidia bacterium | reverse complement strand
TTCAAAAAGGCGATGATGTAGAAAGGGCAGAGGGGATCTTCCATTGGCTATGGCGGTCAAAACCTCATCGCTATGAGTATCGGGGAAACTTCAAGCTGACTGATGCCCTCGATGCTCAGCTCGGTGAAATGGAAAATGTGGGCAACTGCCTGGGACTCACCGTCCTCTACAATGTGCTCGCCCAGAGATTTGGGCTCGAGGTGAAGGCGGCCCATCTGGAGGATGCCTTTGGCATCGGACCCCATGTTTTCACCGTGCTCTGTATCGGGATGCGCTCTATCGATATCGATAACATCTTCCCATATGGCTTCAACTACCGTGGACATAAAGGCGATCCCCTGAGAGAGGAGTGGGGAGATAGAGAGCTTATCGCCGATATTTATCATAGCATGGCAAATGATTTCTTCGAGCGGGGGGAGTGGGAAAGCGCTATCGAAAACTATGATAAGTCCATCAGGTTGCACCCCAAATATACCAAGGCCCGCCTCAATAAAGGGATCGCTCTAGTTGAGATGGGCAGGGTTGAGGAGGCGAGGGAGTGGTTCAGGAAGGCGACTCAGTAGATCGCCCAGCTATGCTGGAGAGCCAGGGTCCAATGGCGAGAAATTCCCCTCGGTGAAACCAGAAACCTCCTTCGTCAGCCATCGAGGGAGTTTAGCCCCGTAATGACCACAAGGCAGTGAGAGGCGACTGGCATAATACTCCTGGGGGAGTCGTTCTAATGCATCCAAATGAAGAACCTTGGTCACCTGGTGGCGGGCAAAGATGTCAGCGCGCCCTAATCCCTCTGGAGGTACAGATCAGTCTAAGGGGGGTCATCGCGGACTACCTGATCAATGCTATCTCTTAGCTTGTCTTCGGTTGTGGAACCGTTGAATCGTTGATACACTAGATATTCGCCATCTTCATTCTTACCCACTATTAGGAACATTGTCGGGATTTTGTCAACCTCAAACTCGCTTACAGCTAGAGCCTCTTCTCGGTAGTCGACAAGTATGAAGACGATCCTGTCCCCATACTCGCTCTCTAGGACGCTGATTATTGGTTTTTGATCCTCACACGCACCACATCCTTCACGATAGAAAAACAGGAAGGCGGGCTTACCTTGTTCGAGGGCACGATCAATCTTTGAATCTATGGAACTAGGTGCGTATTCAAACAAAGGCAGACCTATGGCGAGCACGGCCACTGCAATTACGGCAAATCTGATTCCACTTTCAAATATAGCCCTTTTCTTCTCGCCGAAGCTCGGATTAAGCCTGGACAGCAAAGCCCCGATGCTCAAGAACGCCGCCTTATCCCTATAAAGCAGTATCGGCACAACCATCAGTAGCATCACGATGTCGACGGCGAGTGAAGCTGAGTAGCTCATCGGAACTAGCTCCCCAAAGCAACCACAACTATCGCTACCTAGATAGAAAAGACCATACGCACTGGCTATCATGAAGCTGATGGTGAGTGGAATGATGAGAGTGGACGCTAATGTGGAGAATATGCCGAAGACTAAGCAACAGCCGATGAAGAGTTCTGCCCAGGGCAGTGCAGCCCCGTAGACCTGCGCTAAGGCATGAGGTAGGATGCCATAGCCTGTAACGGTGTTTATGAATTCAGCCTGATGTGAAAGCTTGCTAATGCTTGCTACGATGAAGACGCCACCCAAGGCAAGCCTTGTGGCTGGGGTCAGGTAGCGGTGTGTCAGAAGCCTTCCGATGCGCGCAACAGTCATTCTATTCATGGTTAAAGATATTTAAAATATTATAATATTATATCATATTTTGTCAATGGTAGTGAAAGGCAGGGTTGTCCTTGACACCGCAATAGGGGAGAATTAAAATAAGAGTGCGCCGAGGTAGCTCAGGTGGTAGAGCAGCGGACTGAAAATCCGCGTGTCAGCGGTTCGACTCCGCTCCTCGGCACCAAAGGAAGGGGGCCGAAGTGGCGGAACAGGTAGACGCGACGGTCTCAAAAACCGTTGGGGGGCGACTCCCGTGTCGGTTCGATCCCGGCCTTCGGCACTTTTTCAAGCGTTGGCGAATTTCTCAGCGCAGAAAGCCATTAAGGCGAAGAGAACTTAGGACGCAAAAGGTCGGAAATTGCCGAGTTGTGTAGCGGTAGCACGGGGGACTTTGGATCCCTAAGCCCAGGTTCGAATCCTGGCTCGGCAGCTGCGTGGAAGGCGCAATATAGTCATAGGAGGTTGATTTGGCTAAAGCACTGGATGGTATCAAGGTATTGGATTTCACTAGGGCGCTTGCTGGCCCTTTTTGCACGCTACAGCTAGCGGAATTGGGCGCTGAAGTCATCAAAATTGAGATACCTGAAGGGGGAGACTTGATGAGAGGCAGTCCTCAAACGGTGGGTGACGAGAATTATATGTTTATTGTCGCAAATCGTGGCAAGAAAAGCATTACCCTAAATCTAAGCTCTGAGAGGGGTCGAGAGATCTGCAAAGAGTTGGTGAAAAAGGTGGATGTTTTGGTGGAGAATTTTTCCCCCGGGGTAATGGACAGGCTTGGTCTTGGCTATGAAGAACTTAAGAAGGTTAACCCTGGATTGATATATGCTTCGTCATCAGGGTTTGGACATACCGGCCCTCGCAGTTCCCAAACGGCATACGACATGATTATCCAAGCCATGTCAGGGTACATGAGCGTTAACGGGTATCCTGATAGCCCTCCCACTAAAGGTGGGGGAGCAATTGGGGATACCATCCCCGCCCTTTACAATACAATTTCTATTCTGGCCGCTTTACACTACAGAGCGAGAACAGGTGAAGGTCAGCACATCGATATATCGATGCAGGACTGTATGTGGGCTATTCTTGGACCAACGGAAGTTTCCTGCTATTTCCGGACAGGTGAGGATCCTCCGAGAATGGGAAACCGCGAGCGTGATGTTGGCCCCTATGGCGCTTACACTGCTAAGGATGGGTATGTAGTAATCGCTGTCGTCACAGTTGGCCAATGGCAAAACTTTTTGAGGATTATAGGGAGAGAGGACTTAATAGGTGTCGAAAAGTATGCTACCCAGGCTGAGCGAAGTAAGCATATGGATGAAGTCGATGCCTTGGTGGAGGAATGGACTAGAGAAAGAACCATGAAGGAAATAGTGAACACGCTTAACGATGCTCACCTGCCATGCTCCCCGATTCCCACATTTGCTGAAGCGGCTAATGACCCTCAAATCTTAAGTCGGGGAATGGTAACCGAGGTTGAACAGGTTATTTCAGGTAGGCTCAAGGTGCCTGGTTCCCCCTTTAAACTGTCCAAGACGCCGGGGGACCCAACGGCTCCCGCCCCCTTCCTGGGTCAACATAATTACGAGGTATATTCCAATGTCCTGGGGTATAGCGAACAGGAAATAAGTAAACTTGCGGATGATGGGATAATTTAGGGTAATTACCCTCTCTTTGTTTGACATTACTTTAGGAGTGTGATTTGGTATAATACCTGCGGCTGAGATGATATATTCCCCGATAGCTCAATGGTAGAGCGGGCGGCTGTTAACCGCTAGGTTCGAGGTTCGA
>JACUUT010000011.1 GCA_014859165.1 Dehalococcoidia bacterium | reverse complement strand
TTGTGCCTTAAATCATCTCTCGCTTTCCTCGGTAGGCACCACCTCCTTCCCAAAACTGGAGCTGACCTCACCGGTCGGTTTCGCTACTCCCCGATTTATCGGGGCTCAAGCAGCCAAGTGAGGACTCCCCATCATCGCTCCCGCCAAGCGGTATTATGACACAGGAGGGCCCAGTTGTCAAGCCCGTGTACTCGTCCAGTACATTAGTGACACATCGCCTCCTTTCGTTGAGTTCCTGAGGAACGAAGGATCAGAAACAAGCTGGAGCCGGAGCCAGAGGGCTCCGCCTCCGTGCAAGCGATCCGGAGGATCTTTAGCCTGGCAGCCAAGGATGTAAGCTGCAAGGAGATCACAAAAATTCTGAACCGAGAGGGCTTTCGCACCACCAAAGGCGAGCGTTGGGTCGGGTAACAGTTCACAAGGTCCTCACCAACGAAGCCTACTGCGGGACTCTGGTATGGGGTGGGAGGCCACTCTAGAGTCCATCTCCCAGGAGACCAGCTCTGACCCCGATACATCGGGGTGGGTGACCTCGTTCTCATCAGAACATGATCACGAGTCTTGTGCTGGTGGAGCTGGCGGGATTCGAACCCGCTACCTCTTGACTGCCAGTCAAGCACTCTCCCAATTGAGCTACAGCCCCTAAGACCTATAAGAGTTTAGCATAAAGCCCCACGAAATTCAAGATAAAGCCTCCACACTGTTTTGTGTGAGGATGGGACGATTACAAGGTCTAGAAATAGCTCCTTAATTGGTTTACAATGCTGAGGGTGAGGCATTGGATATAGAGAAACTGAAAGCGATGGTGGTGAAGGAGGTTGAGGCTCGCCAAGAGGAGCTTATCGAGCTAAGCCTGAGGATTCACCAAAACCCTGAGCTAGGTTTCCACGAGGTAAAAGCTTCCGGTTGGCTCACTGAATACCTGGAGAGAAATGGCTTCAGGGTCGAAAAAGGGATTTGCCAATTGGCCACAGCTTTCAAAGGGAGCTATGGCTCAGGGAAACCAGCCATCGCCCTTCTTGCGGAATACGATGCACTGCCAAAGCTGGGACACGCCTGCGGTCACAACATAATCTCAACCGCTGCGGTTGGCGCTGCGGTTGCCCTCAGGGGTGCCATCGACAAGGTGGGAGGCAATGTTGTCGTTATTGGCACTCCTGCCGAGGAGCTTTACGGAGGCAAAGTGATCATGGCGGAAAGGGGTGCCTTCGATGATTTAGATGCCGCCATGATCGTGCATCCCAGCGTGGTGGATGTGGCAAGTATCCAAGCACTGGCCTGCATCGGCCTTGAAGTGGAGTTCTGGGGCAAAGCAGCCCACGCAGCCGCCTATCCACAGGAAGGGGTCAACGCCCTGGAGGCAATGATTCAGGCCTTCAATGGGATCAATTCCCTCAGGCAGCACATCAGGGAGCGAGCTCGCATCCATGGCATCATCACCCAGGGTGGCGAAGCACCGAATGTTGTCCCCGTCTACACTGCGGGGAGCTTCCTGGTGCGTGCTGAAGACGAGGCATATCTTGACGAATTGAAAGAAAAGGTGTTAAATTGCTTCAATGCAGCCTCTTTAGCTACCGGGGCACGCCTGGAGTATAAGTGGGCGGATGTTTGCTACGCCCCGCTCAAAACTAATTTCGCTTTGGCAGAGGTATTTAGTAGGAATATGGAAGCCCTGGGGCGCAATTTATGCCCCGCGTTAAATAAAGGCTTTGGCTCTAGCGATGTGGGCAATGTCAGCGCCTTGGTGCCCACCATTCACCCTGAGGTAGCCATTGCACCAATGGATGTTTTGCCCCACTCTCCTGAGTTCGCCGCGGCCGCCGCCTCAGAAGGGGGAAATCGTGGGCTCCTGGATGGGGCAAAGGCCCTGGCGATGACGGCGGTGGACCTTATTACTCAGCCTGAGATAATGGGCAGGATAAAGGAGGAGTTTTTTGCCGCAAAATAAAATGAGGAGATGCTCAGGGTAGGCATTGCTCGTAGCGGAAGAGCTACCGAGAAAATAGCAATCTCTTGGAAATGGTAGTAAAGCACGAAAATGAAAGTTTACCTGGGAATCGATGTGGGGTCTGTGACCACCAAGCTTGTGGCACTCGATGAGGGGGACCAGCTTGTTAGCTCCCTGTATCTGCGCACCCAGGGCAAGCCCATCGCTATGGTGCAGCAGTGTCTTAAGGAGACATCGACAATGCTGCCCCCAGGTGCCCAGGTCCGGGGGGTAGGCACCACAGGGAGCGCCCGCTACCTTGCCGGGGTGATTGTGGGCGCCGATGTAATCAAGAATGAGATCACTTCTCAGGCTGTGGCATCCCTTCACTTCATCCCCGATGTCCAGACCGTTATCGAGATCGGGGGGCAGGATTCGAAAATTATCATGATTAGAGGCGGCATCGTTACCGATTTTGGTATGAACACGGTTTGCGCTGCGGGCACGGGAAGCTTCCTCGATCATCAGGCATCACGGCTCGATATGAGGATCGAGGATTTCGGCAGGCGGGCGCTTCAGAGTAAGAAACCGGTGCGCATCGCCGGGCGGTGCACCGTTTTCGCTGAGTCGGATATGATCCATAAGCAGCAAATGGGGCACCGAATCGAGGATATCACTTACGGGCTTTGCCAAGCCCTGGTGCGTAACTTCCTGAACAACATCGGCTTAGGGAAGGAGATTCTGCCACCCATTATGTTTCAGGGGGGTGTCGCCTTTAACCAGGGCATCGTGAGGGCCTTCGAGGAGATCCTGGGGACCCAGGTCATTGTGCCCTCCCACCATGAGGTGATGGGGGCCATTGGGGCGGCGCTGCTGGCCCATGAAGAGGCAGCAATTCGCAGCGATGGAACAAGGTTCAAAGGGTTCGAGGTGGCCGATGCCAATTTCCGCACCTCCTCCTTCGAATGCAAAACCTGCCCCATCATGTGTGAAATCGCCCAGATATTCCTGGACGGCAAGGTGCTCGCCCGATGGGGAGGGCGATGCGACATGTGGGAGAGGGCAAGCGCTTAAGATGAGAATCGCATTGGATGCTATGGGAGGGGATCACGCCCCTAGCGATGTGGTGAAGGGAGGAGTGGCCGCAGCCCACGAGCAAGGGATAGAGGTGGTGCTGGTGGGCAAAAGGAGCGCCCTTGAGGTTGAGCTGAGAAATCACCGTTTCGATCTCCCCATTGTTGATGCCAGTGAAGTGGTGGGGTTTGATGATCCACCGGTGAGGGCGGTGCGACATAAGCAGGACTCCTCCATCGTAGTGGGGATGAACCTCTTAAAAAGGGGCGATGTCTCCGCCCTTGTCTCCGCAGGCAATAGCGGGGCCGTGATGGCCGCAGCACTCCTTATATTAGGTAGTATCGATGGGGTTGAGCGCCCTGCCCTAGGCTTCCTGTTCACACCCCCTTGGCCCACCGTTCTCCTCCTTGATGTGGGCGCCAATACCGATTGTAAACCGCGCCAACTTGTCCAATTTGCTCAAATGGGCAATGTTTATATGGGGAGGGTTTTCGGGGTCGAGCGCCCCAGAATCGGGCTCCTGTCTAACGGGGAGGAAGAAACTAAGGGAAACCTCATGGTTCGAGAGAGCCACCGGTTGCTGAAGGATACCAATCTAAACTTCGTGGGCAATGTGGAAGGAAAGGATATCGTCAAGGGAACGGTAGATGTGGTGGTTACCGATGGTTTCACAGGCAATGTGGTGCTCAAGGCCAACGAGGGGCTTGGTGAGTATATACTTCTATCATTGAAGCAAATGATAACCAGCAGACCTCACTTCAGGATTGCGGCCTTCTTTCTGGAGCCTGCGTTGCGTGCCTTCGCCAAGAGACTGGACTATGCAGAGTATGGTGGGGTGCCACTTCTGGGGGTAAAAGGGAATGTGATTGTGGCTCATGGCAGAAGCGACACTAACGCAATTAAGAACGCCATCTTCATTGCGAAACAGGCGGAGGAGCAGGGGGTGGTGGAAGCGATGAAGATGGGGATAACATAAAGGAGGAGGGTTCATGGCAAAGCCGATCGAAGTTGATGATAAAACCTTTGACCAAACGGTGCTTAAGGCGAATACTCCGGTGCTGGTGGATTTTTGGGCACCCTGGTGCGCCCCTTGCAAGGCGGTGGCCCCGATACTGGATGATCTCGCCGCAGAGTATGAGGGGAGATTAGGCATCGCTAGACTCAATGTCGATGAAGCCCCCGTAAATGCCTCAAAGTATGGCATTTCCGCTATCCCCACCATGCTCCTGTTTAAGGAAGGAAAGCCGGTGGGCCAGATAGTTGGCTTCAGACCTAAAGCCGAGCTCAAGAAGGCTTTAGAGGAAATCCTCACTTGATTGCCACCTCGGGGGAAACTGTGACCCCGATATATCGGGGTGACCATCTTCGATCATAGCGAGAAAAGATTAGAGCCCACAACTTGCCCCTACCGGTGGTGGCAATAAACGGTGTGCTTAGGCTATCGGGCTGCGTGGAATACCGAGGGATAGCGGAGGCCATTGAGACACAAAGGGAGGTTAGCCTGTGAATAGAGCCTATGAGGTGATCATTATTGGGGGAGGACCTGCGGGCTTGAGCGCCGGCCTTTATGCATCGAGGGCCAGATTGAGCACCCTGCTCATTGAAAAGGGCATCATTGGCGGTCAGATCGCCAATGCAGCGCATGTGGAGAACTACCCCGGCTTCCCCGATGGCATCTCCGGGCTTGAGCTTACTCAAGCCATGCACCGGCAGGCAAAAAAATATGGTCTTGAGACCGTTGCCGCCGAGGTGATCGGGATTACGCTTAATGAGAGAGGAAAGGTGATAAAAACCACTGAGGGCGAATATCGCGCAAAAGCGGTGATCATTGCCGTAGGCGCTGAGCCAAACAGGCTAGGGGTGCCCGGTGAGGAGAAATTCCTAGGCAAAGGGGTCTCCTATTGTGCCACCTGTGATGGCCCGTTCTTTAAAGACCAGATGGTGGCGGTGGTCGGCGGCGGGGACTCGGCGGTGGAGGAAGGGGTTTTGCTCACCAGATTTGCCTCAAAGGTCATCTTAATTCACCGCCGCAACCGGCTCCGCGCCTCAAGGCTCCTCCAGGAGAGGGCCTTTGCCAATAAGAAAATTGAGTTCCTCTGGGACACGGTGGTCGAGGATATCCTGGGCCCCGACAGGGTCCGGGGGCTAAGAGTGCGCAATGTGAAAACGGGCGACAGATCGACCTTGGAGGTATCAGGCGTCTTTTTCTATGTGGGACTACATCCCGGCACTGATTACCTGAGAGGGCTCCTCCCCTTGGATGAGGAGGGGCACATCCCTACGGGCGAGGGGATGGAGACAGAGATACCTGGGATTTTTGCTGCTGGCGATGTCCGTAAAAATTCGCCAAGGCAGGTGATAACCGCTGCAGGAGAAGGGGCTACCGCGGCCATTTCCGCAGAAAAGTTCCTTAGTGAATAATTTCATTCTAGTCGCGCCGTTACAAAAAGCTGACCTCTAATTTCAAGACGATTATTCAAAAAGAACATCGTTAAGAGCGAAGAAAGCTCCTTAACTACTCATCCTCTATCCCTAGCTCCTTAATATAATCGACAGCCTCCTTCACCGTTCTTAGTCTCTCTGCATCCTCATCCGGTATCTGTATTCTCTTGGTGTCGTCGCTGAACTCGTCCTCCATGGCCATGGTCAACTCCACCAGGTCCAAGGAATCAGCGTTCAGATCCTCAACGAAGGAAGCATCAGGCACCACCTGCTTCTCCTCGACGCCCAACTGATCGATGATAATCCTCTGCAGCCTCTCGAAAACTGTGGCCACCTTTTCACCCCCTTTCTCTAGTTAATTGGCCACTAACGTGCCCAGAACCCCGTTTATGAACCTTGCGGAATTTTCGCTGCCGAAGGTCTTGGCCAGCTCCACCGCTTCATTGATGGCCGCCTTAACCGGGACCTTATTCAACAAAATCTCAAAGATGGCAAGCCTCAGGATGTTCCTGTCGATAGCCGCCAGTTGCGCCACAGGCCAGGCTGGGGCATAGTTCTGAATTGTGCTATCGATCCTCTCTTTGTTTGCCAGCACACCCCCCACCAGCTCCCTGGCAAAAAGCCCCCCCTCCTCGGCAAGGGCGGCCTCCTCTATCAAGCGGTCCACGGTCTCCTCTGGATCGTGGGCCACCGAGTCCACCTCGAAGAGCGCCTGAAGCGCTACTATCCTCGCCTTTCTCCTGATCCCCATTTTTTTACGCTCTATTTGCTGATTTTATAATATTTTTTGAAGATTTTAAAGTGCTTTACCATCAGTGCGGAGGCTTCAGTAATCCCTAAGTAGATGGAGGTTGCCGATCCTCACATTCCCTAGCCCCGCTTCCTTTGCCGTCCCCAGGCACTCATCGGCGAGGCGCCTGGAGGTGGTGGGAAGGTCGCCCATGAGGAATTGAGGGTGAAAGGCAAGAAGACTGTAAGGGATCTCAGGGTTAAGGGATGCAATAAAGGACGCAATCTTACTGACCTCCCATTTATCGATGTAGCCCGGAATGAGAAGGGTGCTGGCGATAAGGAAGGGTGGCGATGGTCTCTCTCTGGTGTAGTGGGCCAAAAGCTCGAAATTCTCCAGGGTCCTCCGATTGGTCACCCCGCATAGCGCAATAGAGAGCTCCTCGCTCCAGGCCTTGAGGTCGAACTTGATGCAGCCCCCCGATCGCAATGAAAGCTCGGCAGCCTGCCTCAAGAGTGAGGGGTGCATGGAGCCATTGGTCTCCCAGCAAATGCGCAGTATGCGACCCCGGTTTCTCTCCAAGGCAAGCCTTGAGGCACGCAGGGCGTGGGGAAGCTGGGGGGTGGGGTCGCCACCAAAGTAACAGACGCAAGCGGTTTTTTCGTCCACCTGGTCAGCGAGTAAAGAGGCGCTGAGCGTTGCCTCCCTACCTGCGGATAGGCGGTATTGCCAGTTTTGGCAGAATAGGCAATCAAAGGAGCAGGCTTGATAAAAGACGGCCAGGTTCTTATAGCTATATTCAGGCCCATCCCGGTAGGCGAAATCAGGGTAACCAGCCCCCGTTCCCCCGGGGCAAACCCAATCGGCGACGCAATTGGTGGGCAGGAGATCGTAATACCAGCTAACATTCCCCTTTTCCGCATTCGCCCCAATAAGCCTGCCCCCTTTATTTTGGCGCAGTCCGCAGTAGCCTTTTCGCCCTAGGCCAATGAGGCATTCATTAACGCAAATATTGCATTGTTTCCCCCCCTCATCCCTGAGGGGCTTTGGCGGAAGGTCGCAGGGCTCCCTCGCCGCCTGGTGCGCCCTTTCAATATAGGGCAGAACCCTGGGAAAATTTGAGCGAATGCAATCGAGGCAAAGGGGGAGGGCCTGAGAAGTGAGTAAGGACTCCCGTCCACACCCCAAGCATCTGACAAAGGTTATGGTAGATAGATTTGATAAGCTCATGCGAATTCAGCCTAGCAGGTAAGACAGAGGACCGCGATAACTTCTACTTGAATGCCATCGCTCTTATAGAGCTTGCATCGCCAACATTGAGGGTCTGCGCTTCCTTATCGATCCTTTTAATCAGCCCGCTCAAGACCTGTCCGGGGCCGATCTCGATAAAGGTGGAAACCCCAGCATCCACCATATACTCCACGCTCTTCTGCCACTGAACACAACTTGAGAGCTGGCGAACGAGCTCATCTTTAATCTCATTGGCGGTGGTCACTGGGTGGGCAGTGCTATTGACCACAATGGGCACATTAGGGTCGCGGAAGCTAAGCTGGGAGAGTGCCTGAGCCATTCCCTCAGCGGCAGGCTGCATCAGGGGGGAGTGAAAGGCGCCGCTTACCTTGAGGGGCATGATGTGTCGCGCTCCCATCGCTCTTGCCAGGTCCATGGCACGAACAAGGGCCGGCTTGGTCCCGCTGATCACGATCTGACCCGGGGAATTGATGTTGGCAATCTGAGCCCCGGTCTCCTCGCATATCGCCTCCATAGAGACCTCATCGAGAGCGATAATGGCGGCCATGCCCCCGGGTACCCTCTCCCCCGCCTCCTGCATCAGCTTCCCTCTCTGCCTGGTGAGGCGAACCGCGTCCTTAAAATCGAGCACCTGAGCAGCAACCAGAGCAGTATACTCGCCAAGGCTATGCCCCGCCATAAAAACGGGACAGATCAGCCCGCCGGCTACCTCGGCAACGGATTTGAGGCAGGCGATGCTCACTGTGAGGATCGCCGGTTGGGCATTCACGGTTTGGGCCAGTTCCCTCTCAGGTCCCTCGAAACAAAGACGGGAAAGGGAGAATCCGAGAGCATCATCTGCCTCCTCAAAGACCTCCCTAGCCTGGGCAAAGGCACCATAAAGGTCACGCCCCATCCCCACCCGCTGCGAGCCCTGTCCCGGGAAGACATAGGCAAAAATTCCTTCTTGCTCAGCCATAGGTCACTCCTAAATATTTCGTTCTAGTCGCTCCGTTACAAAAAGCCGACCTCTAATTTCAAGGCGATTGCTCAAAAAGAACATGGGTTAAGAACGAAAAAATTGAGTTTTGCAATTACTAGCTCCGCCTCCGCCACGATCTCTCTAATAATGGCTGCGGCTGGCTTTATCTCCTTCACGAGCCCGGCGATCTGCCCCGCCATCAGCGAGCCATTCTCCATATCACCCTCAATGACGCCCAACTCGAGCTTACCATCACCAAACCTCTCCAGCTCCGCCACAGAGGCGCCGCCTTTCTCCATTGCCATAAACTGACGGGTCATCTTATTCTCCAGGCAGCGCACCGGGTGCCCGGTGGTATAGCCGGTGACCATAGTGGCCCGGTCACGGGCCTCGATGATCTTCTGCTTGAATTTGGCATGGGCGATGCACTCCGCAGCGCAGACAAAGCGAGTGCCCACCTGCACCCCTTGAGCCCCTAAAGAGAGGGCGGCAGCGAGACCCCGCCCATCGCCAATCCCTCCCGCAGCCACTACAGGCACATCTACACCATCCACCACCTGAGGCACCAGGACCATAGTGGTGGTCTCCCCAATATGCCCCCCCGACTCCATGCCCTCAGCTACAATGGCATCGGCACCCGCTCGCTCCAATCTTTTCGCCAGGGCGACGCTGGAGACCACCGGCATCACCTTTATCCCTGCCTGCTTCAACCTGGGGATATAGACCCCCGGATTCCCCCCCCCCGTGCTAACAATAGCAACCCCTTCCCCCAGGACAACCTCGATAATCTCCTCAACGAAGGGGGACATAAGCATGATATTGACCCCGAAGGGTTTATCGGTTCGCTCCCTGGTTAAGCGAATCTGCTCCCGGACCCAGCTTGGGGGGGCGTTTCCGGCGCCGATGAGCCCCAGCCCACCACCCTCCGATACCGCAGAGACAAGCTCAGCAGTGCCCAGCCAGGCCATCCCCCCCTGAATCACCGGGTACTCGATATCGAAAAGTTCACAGATCGCGGTGCGCATTTTCTCGATTTGTTTAAGCTATCTCCCCTTCTTTGTCTTTACCTCGATCACTTCCCTCCCTGCGTAGCTGCCACAGGTAGGACAGACATGATAAGCCAGCTTTGGGCTATGGCATTGGGGGCAATAATCGATGGCAGGTAGGGTCAAAGCGAGGTGAGAACGCCTCTTTCCCTGGCGCGCCTTAGCGGTCTTCCTCTTGGGAACTGCCATCTTACATCCTATCCTTTCCCGAGGCAAGCCTCGCCAGCGCAGCAAGCCTCGGGTCCAAAGCCATAGAGGGACAACCACAAGGACCGAGATTAAGATTTTGACCACAGGAGGGGCACAACCCAGCACAATCCGGGCGACATAGGGGCTTCATGGGCAGGGCCAAAAACAAATATTGACGCACTGCCTCACTTAAATCGATCTCCTCATTCTCATTAATGGTGAAAGCGCCCTCCTCAGCCTTAGATAGGTATTCCTCCTCGATCTCAGGGGTCAAACTTTGATCAAAAGAACTAAGGCATCGACTGCAAACTGCCTTGACGGTGATCTCGAGGGTGCCGCTAACGAAGATGCCCCGATCGGTGCGGAGCAAGCTCATCTCCCCATAAAATGTGGGATCGCCGCTTTCACTGATCCTGTAGTGCCGAAGCGACCCTACGGGCTCCTTAAGCTGCTGCGATACATCGATTATCATGGGTAGTTTATTAGCAATGTAAAGTTTACTTATTATAAATATAGCTTTGCTCCCTGTCAAGCCTCTCTTGCAAACCAACGCCGAGTATGATAGCATATACCATCTATATTTTGCAAGCCTATAGGGGGTTTAAATGCCTAAGATTTATTTTCTTGACGTGACCAATCGCGATGGGGTTCAGGCATCACGAATCATCATGGCCAAGCTGCAAAAGACCATGGTGAATCTCTATCTTGCAGAGATGGGCATCCATCAATCCGAGTTTTCCTTCCCCTTTGTAAAGCACGAGCGAAATTATATTCAGGGGAATCTGGAGCTAAAGGAGCTTGGGGGTATGGGATCGCTGGTTTTAGAGGGTTGGTGCCGTGCCATCGCCTCCGATGTTGCCTCCTCCCTCACCACCGGGGTGCGCGATTTCAATATCTCCATCTCCACCTCGGATCAGATGATCCTCCATAAGTTCCGCGGCAAGCTGGATAGGGAGAAGGTTATCCATGAGATGGTGGAGGCGGCAACCTGTGCCAAGAAGGGAGGGGTGAGGACCCTTGGGGTGAACGCTGAGGATTCCTCGCGCACTGACATGGGCTACCTTCTTGAGTTTGCGCAGGCAGCTAAGGAAGCAGGGGCCGACCGCCTGAGGTATTGTGACACCATAGGCTATGACACCCCGAAAAGCATATATGAGCGGGTAAAAACCCTGGCGGAAAAGGTGAAGATCCCCATTGAACTCCATTGCCATAATGACCTTGGCATGGCGGTAGCTAATTCCATCGCTGGCGCCCAGGGGGCTATCGATGGAGGCGTTGACGCCTATATCAATACCTCAGTGAACGGAATTGGAGAGAGGGCAGGGCAGGCAGACCTCTTAAGCTGTATCCTCAGCCTGCAATTTGCCCGCGATATGGAAGGCTACCAGATTGCCGACCCCATCAACCTGCGGGTGGCCACCAAGCTAGCTAAGTATGTCTCCTACGCCTTTGGCATCCCCATCCCTCTCAACCAGCCGGGGGTAGGGACCAACGTCTTTGCCCACGAGGCGGGGATTCATGCCGATGGCGCCCTTAAGGATCGCAGGAACTACGAGCTTTTCGATTACGAGATCCTGGGGCGAGGGGATGATGAGCGAATTCCCACCGGTCGAGTGATCACCACCGGAGAATTTGGTGGGCTTGCCGGCTTCAGATATGTCTACGAGAAGCTGGGCATCACCTTCCCCGATAATGAGGAGGCACTGCGCATCCTGGAGCTGGTGCAGGTCGGCAGCGCCCACACCCAGTCGCCCCTCACCGATGATGAGCTTCGCTTTATCGCTACTTATCCGGAGCAGGCAAGAAAGATCCTAACCATGACCCCTTAAAGCCCCATAATGTGTTATAATGAGACTGCTGAGAAAGTCCTCCCTGTCATTGCGAGCAAAGCGAAGCAATCCCTTTTGAGATTGCGGAGCTTGTTCCGAGCGTAAGCGAGGAATCCCGCTCCGAGTTTGCTTCGGCTACGCCTCGCAACCGCTGGTGCTCCTCGCAATGACACTGCGTTTTTCAGCGGTGTTGTAATATCAATAAACGGAAAACTGAGCGGTTATGCCATAATGAAAGGTGTTATTTTAGTTAAATGTAATATTGAGGTATCTATAGCATGAAGAAAATAAGTGAAGCTACTATCGAAAAATTATTGGCGGAAGCAAGAGATGCGAGGAGGTTTTCTTACGCACCATATTCGCATCTACATATAGGAGCAGCAGTACTTGGCAAGAATAGAGCCATTTTCAAAGGTTGTAACATTGAAAATATGTCCTACGGAGTAACGATGTGTGCTGAACGAGTAGCAATATTCAATGCGATTTCCTCTGGAGTTCCAGAAATAGAAGCCCTCGCTATCTCCTGTGAGGGTGAAGAATTATGCTACCCCTGTGGTGCATGCAGACAAGTAATTAGTGAATTCTCGAAAAATGCTTTGATCATCATCGGCGCAGACGGAGGGAAATATGTAACGGAGAGTATAGAGGAATTGCTCCCACGGGGATTTTCCTCCCAAAAACTGAAGTCACCAAAGGATTGCTGACATGGATGGGCTCAGGAAGGGCTTCGCAGAATGGCTCCGGCTGGAACAACTCGTGAAGCCTTTCTTTGATCTGGCGCAAGTCCTTGCTGAAGGACTCAGAAAGGAGCCATTGCTGGCAGCCCCTGTCTTGATTACTATTGTGGGGGTTTTCTTTTGTTTCATAGCTGGAATAGTTCTGGCCCTGGTTGCTAGCCCCTTGTTTGCACTCATTTTATTAGGAATCCCTCTAACTGCCCTCCCTTTTTGGATATTATACCCCAAAATGCTTGACCGGTTAGCGTCTCACCCAACATCCCCGCTTGCACCAAAAGGAGGACAGCGTCCCAATGATTTATTCACTTTAGGCACCGGGGAGAAAAAAAGGGTGTTATCGTATTTAGAGGGTGTAACAAGAAATGTTTCATTGTTGTTGAATATTGATATAAGCTACCTCCGATCAAACATCTTTGCACCTGACCAACAAAGAATGCTGCGGATTGTGGGAGGATTACACTACAATATGATGGGCGAGGAGGAATTGAGGGTTGAGATCCCTATTGGCTATGGGTGTTCAGCGTATAGCTTCGCGGAGAAAAAACCTATAATTGCGATATTTAAGCAAGATTGGGGTAGATATAGTCTCAGCCCTAAAGAGACAGCGAAACTGGATAGAAATCTTAAATGGATTGTGTCAACGCCGATACCAGACCCGAGTACAAAAGGAAAAATCCTCGGCATATTAAATGTAGATTGTTTGCATCAGAGTAAAACTGAAAGGGAATTAGAAAGAATTATACCTGATCTGGTCTACTGGGCTGGACTCATAGGAAGCGTGATATTTTAAGCAAGAGGAGGCTTTTATGAAGTTTACCAAGGTATCTGGGCCTATCTTTGATGGAGAACCTCCCGAGGTTGGGGAGAAATACACTCCTACTACATTCGATGTTAGAAAAATGCCCAAGCCCAGTGCAGTTTTTATGGAAAGTATCCAACAGATAGAGGGCATGGATTCTGTCAGTGGAATTCTTATCAGACACATTGCTATAGATGCGTGGAAAGGTAGTAGGAGAAAGCGGAGAGGCTGACCCCGATAAATCGGGGCGCTCTAAGAGAGGCCGGTTTTACCGGCCTTTTCTCTAAGTAGCTTTGGGGAAGCCATGAATGAGATAGTGCTAAGACCGATCGGGATCGTGAGAAATGAGCCTGCCTGCCTTAGGGGAAATACTGCTTGAGATTTACCACCGCCTCCTGGCAAGCTACGGTCAGCAGCATTGGTGGCCCGCAGATGACCCCTTTGAAGTGATCGTAGGAGCGATCCTCACCCAGTCGGCGGCTTGGACAAACGTGGAAAAGGCTATTTCAAACATTAAGGCGGAAAACGCACTCACCCCGGCTGCGCTTCACGACCTCCCCCTTGATAGGCTCGCCCGTCTTATTCGCCCTTCCGGCTACTATAACGCCAAGGCACTAAAGCTTAAGTCCTTCGCCGACCGACTCCACTCCCATTATGGCGGCGACCTGGGGAGGCTTTTTGCCCTTGATACCCCCCAGCTTCGCCAGGAGCTCCTCTCCATCTATGGCATTGGCGAGGAGACGGCGGACTCTATTATTCTCTATGCAGCCAGGAGGCCGGTCTTCGTCATCGATGCCTACAGTAGGCGCATCCTCAGCCGCCTCAGCCTCGCCCCATCAAGTGATAATTATGGCGCTTTCCAGGCGCTTTTTGCCGAAAACCTCCCCGAAGATGAAGGGCTCTATAATGAATATCACGCCCTCCTCGTCCGCCATGGCAAGGGGGTCTGCCGAAAGGTTCCTCATTGCCCCCTCTGCTGCCTGAGGGGCCTTTGTCCTTATTAGCACGCCTTCAAAAATCATCCCCTTCTTTTCCTTGCTCGCATCAAGTGCCAAAAAACGAACACGGGTAACCCAATAAAGATCACACTTAAGAAGCTTATGGTGCGGTCGACCAGGGTGATAGACCAGGCGCTCTCTTTGGCGAGGGCGATCATCAAGATCACTGCGACCCCAGGCTCCACCAGTCCAAGCCCTCCAGGGGTGAGCGGTATGGCGGTAATCAAGGCATTTGCTAGCGCAGCGAAGAGGATCAGGGGAAGCCCTATCTCAAAAATGTCAAAGCCTAGGGACTGAATAACCAGGAGGAGTCGTCCCGCTTCCAGGAGCCAGATCCCCAAGCTCAACAAGCCGAGGCGGGGGTGCTGCCCAAAGCTGCCTAAGGTGCCCTCCTCAAAGAGGGTGTATATCGATTTTACCCTGCGAGGCAAGCGCCGCTCCAGGCTCCTGCCAAATCGCCCCATCACCCCTAAAAGGACAGCGATGGCAAGGAGCATAGCGATGCCAAGAACTAAAACCAATCCCACCACCCTCATTCCCGGGCTCCCCGAAAGCAAAAGCGCAAAGATGGCCACCATAATGAGGATGAACACCACGATGACATCGATAACCCGCTCCGAAAGCACTACGCCTATGGTCTTGGAGAAGCTGACATCGGCATTCTGCTTAAGGAGGTAGGCGCGGTAGGCGTCCCCCAGCCTGGCATATAGGATGCTGTTGACAAACCAATTGATCAGGATAATCTGAGTAAGCCCCCCCAGGGAGGGCAATTCCACCCCCTGCTCCTTACGGAAGCCAGCATTGTGAAGCAGCAATCGCCAGCGCAAAGCGCGCAGGGGGAAGCTTAAATAATAGGAGAAAAAGGCAAGCGCATAAAAGAGCGGGTTGCAACTTGTGATCATGGCCCAGGTAGCGCTGAAATCTACGTCAAGCCTTTCGAAGACAAGGAAGAGAATGCCGAAGGCGATCACAAAGGAGATGAGGGTGCGGTAATTGAAGAACCGCCTCCGAAGAGAGACCTCCTCTTGCGATGGTGCAGCGTTGTTCTGGGGGTTTTCAGCCAATAATCTTCCTTATAACGGCCGCCTTGAAGGGGTGCCGGCACGCCTGGGGTAGCGCTGGGGAGTGGGGGTAATCTTATCAATGATCACCAGGGCCCTTTCCTCCCCAAGCTCCTTCAGCCTAACCCTCTTCACCTCTCTTAGCCGGCCACCGAGAATATCGATGGCCCTTGCCGCAGCCTCGATCTCACCGTCAATCTCCCCCTTCTTCTGGGCAATAAAAGCGCCGCCCACAGTGCAAAAGGGTAAGGCCAACTCAGCAAGGGTGGCAAGCTTAGCGACCCCTCGGGAAAGCACCAGATCGAATCTCTCGCGATACCCCTCATCATGAGCGAGATGCTCGGCACGAGCGGTCAAAACCTCTACCCCCTTCAGACCAAGCCTGGCAACAAGATGATTTAGAAACTCGGTCTTCTTATGAACAGAGTCAATCAGTGTCAAGCTGATGTCCGGGAAAAGAATCTTCAGAGGGACCCCCGGGATTCCAGCACCCGTGCCCACATCGATGAGGAGAGAAGGCATATCCTTTAGGGCAAGGGCTATAGTGAGGGAATCAAGGAAGTGCTTCAGTTGCACCTCTTCATAACCCACGATGGCGGTGAGGTTCACCCTCTTATTCCAGCAAATAAGCTCCTCATAGTAGACCTGAAAACTCTCTACCTGCTCCGGGGTGAGGGGGAGCCCCAGACTTTTAGCACCGGCGATGAGCCGCTCCATAGTAAAACCATCCCTGGATACTATGGTATTATATCACTGCAATCTAACTAAGCAAAGAGCACCTTCTGTCCAGATTTCCGGGAAAGCCCCTTAATCATTGACTTTGTGAACAAAATAACCTAATATATGGGCGCTTCAAATAAAATTTCAGAAAGGGGCGACCCTTGGTAGGGATTAAATCATACGGCGCTTATATACCTTATTATAGGCTGGAGCGCAGTGAGATCGCCAAGGCATGGGGAGGCTTTGCCATGAATCCGGGTGAGAAGGCGGTTGCCAACCATGATGAAGACAGCATCACCATGGCGGTGGAGGCAGCCTTCGACTGCCTGAAGGGAATGGATGGCAAGGGGATGGATGGCCTATTCTTTGCATCAACCACCTCGCCCTATAGAGAGAAGCAGTGCTCCTCACTAATAGCCACAGTGATGGAAATGGGCAAGGAGATTCGCACCGCCGACTTTGCCGATTGCCTCAGGGCGGGGACCACTGCCATAAGAGGGGCCATAGATGCCATCAGGGCTGGCCCTGCTAAAAGCATTGTGGTGGTCGCTGCCGACTGCCGCCTCGGTTACCCTTACTCGCAGACAGAGCAGTCCCTGGGCGATGGTGCCGCTGCTCTCCTCCTGGGGGATTCCAATGTCATCGCTACCATCGAGGATTGCTGCTCCATCTCCGATGAGATCACCGATGTGTGGCGAACCGACGAGGATACCTTTGTTCGGGAATGGGA
Source organism: Dehalococcoidia bacterium (assembly GCA_014859165.1). Classification (GTDB taxonomy): domain Bacteria; phylum Chloroflexota; class Dehalococcoidia; order E44-bin15; family E44-bin15; genus Kmv38. The sequence continues at coordinate 4,470 of JACUUT010000011.1, read as the reverse complement.
GGACCGATGGGTGATCATGCATGGCTACTCCAAGAATGTGGGGGAAGCGGTGGCGGCGATTATGCAGAGGAACGGGCTTGAGGCCAAGGATTTTGCCAAGGCGGTGGTCTACGGCCCCGACCCGAGGAGCCATGGTGGCTTGATGCGGAGGCTGGGGTTTGAACCCGCCCAGGTGCAGGATACCCTATTTACCGGGGTGGGCAACACTGGAACCTCCTCAGCCCTGATCATGCTGGTGGCGACTTTAGAGGAGGCCAAGGGCGGGGATCGGATCCTCCTCGCCAGCTATGGGGACGGAGCCGATGCCTTTATCCTCACGGTGACGGAAGAGATAGAGAAGGTCAGAGAGCGGCGCGGGGTAAAGGGGTATCTGGCATCGAAGGCCCCCCTCCCCAGCTATGGGAAATACCTCGTCGCCCGCCGTCTGGTGCAACTCCCCCCAGGCGCTGCCATCATTGGCAGGGGCTCGGCAACGGTGATGTGGCGAACCAGAGATTGGGTCCTCGGTTGCCACGCATCAAAGTGCCGAAGGTGCGGCTTGGTTACCTATCCTATCCAAAGGGTATGCTATGGATGTCAGTCTAAGGATGACTACGATGAGATAAGCCTCTCCCAAAAGAAGGGGAAGGTCTTCACCTTCTCCCTGGATAACCTTGCAGCCGCGGGCATCAACCCACCCATCGTCCAGACAGTGGTCGACTTCGAGGAGGGGGCCCGCCTCTACTGCATGATGACCGACTGCGACCCGCAACAGGTTAAGGTGGATATGCCTGTGGAGATGACCTTCAGGAGGCTCCACGAGTTTGGCGATTTCCACAACTATTTCTGGAAGTGCCGACCGATAAGAGAGGGGTGAGATTGAAATGGAAAGTATCAAGGATAAGGTTGCCATAGTGGGCATGGGTTGTAGCAAGTTTGGGGAGCTCTGGGACAAGGGTTCCGATGATATAATCATTGAGGCGGCCTATGAGGCCTATGAGGATGCTGGAATCGGCCCCGAGGAGATTCAGGCAGCCTGGGTGGGCACGATAAATGGTATGGGTGGGGTCACCCTCTCCGAGCCCCTCAAGCTCAACCGCATCCCGGTAACAAGGGTGGAGAACTTCTGCGCCACGGGGCATGAGGCGTTGAGGAATGCCTGCTTCGGCGTAGCCTGTGGCATGTATGACATCGTCCTTGCCCTCGGTGTGGAGAAGCTTAAGGATGCGGGGGTGGGGGGGCTGCCGGTGGGGCGGGGCTTCCACCCCGTTATGGAAAGCAGAAGGACCGGCCCGGGGACCTTCGCCTTTATCGCCACCCGCTACTTCCATACCTATGGTCTCACCCCTGAGGAGGGAAAGAGGACCATCGGCAAGATCTCGGTGAAGAGCCACCACAATGGCAACCTTTGCCCAAAGGCTCACCTTCACCGCGAGGTAACCCTGGAGCAGGTGGTGAATGCCCCGCTAATTGCCTGGCCCTTAGGGCTCTTCGATTGCTGTGGAGTAACCGATGGCGCCGCTTGCGCTATCCTGGTGCGCGCTGAGGACGCCAGGAAGTTTCGGGAAGACCCCATCTACATAAAGGGCATCGGGCTTTCCACCAACCAAATACTGCCCCACTTTGAGCCTAACTTTGACTGGATAGGCTTCCCCATGAACCGAGAGGCTGCCCGTCAGGCCTATGAGCAGGCTGGGATAAAGAACCCTCGTAAGGAGATAAGCCTGGCCGAGGTTCACGACTGCTTTAGCATCACAGAGCTGATTAACTATGAGGACCTCGGTTTCAGCCCCCAGGGGAGAGCCAAGGAGGACATCGATGCCGGCAGCTTCACTCTCGAGGGGGAGCTCCCCATCCAGCCCGATGGTGGTCTCAAGTCTTTCGGTCATCCCATAGGCGCCAGCGGGTTGAGGATGACCTATGAGTGCTATAAGCAGCTTCAGGGGAAAGCGCAGCTACCCGAACGCCAGCTCAAGAATGTAAAGCTGGGGCTCTCTCATACCTTGGGTGGTCCTCCCCAGGTCGCCTGTGTCCTCATAGTGGGCAATAGCCTCGGGTGATTGAAACTCGGCTTCCTTTTTGTAAGGTAATGGACGAGTAAAAGGGCTTGACGCCGGTATAAAGGGGATTGTATACTTGGTGTCAGTGGGTTTACAAATCAACTTTTAGGAGGTGTTGAATGATAGGGATCACATCCTACGGCGGGTATATACCGCTTCATCGGCTAAGCAGAGGTGAATTCCTCAGGGCCTGGGGTGGTTTTGGCATGCCCGGCGAGAGGGCGGTAGCCAATCACGATGAGGATAGCGTGACCATGGCCATAGAATCAGCCATCGACTGTATGAAGGGCATCGACCCTGAGAAGGTCGATGGCCTTTTTTTTGCCACCACCACCTCCCCCTATAAGGAGAGGCTTTGCGCCAGCATAATGGCCACAGCCCTCAATATGCGCCGCGATATCCGAACCATGGATGTAACGGGCACCCTTCGGGCGGGGACCACCGCCATCGCCACCGCCTTGGACCTTATCAAGGCCGGTTCAGCGAAGAACATCCTGGTTGCCGCTGGCGAGACTCGCCTGGGGGCACCAGGGGGAGATTTTGAGCAAATAGTGGGCGATGGAGGCGCTGCCCTCCTCCTGGGAGATAAGGGGGTTATTGCCAGCATCGAGGGAAGCTACTCTATCTCCGATGACTTCTCAGGGCAGTGGAGGGCGGATGGCGATGAGTTTATCCGATCATGGGAAGACCGAATGGTCTACGATGAAGGCTACTCCAGAGTGCTCCCAGAGGCGATCTCCGGGCTGATGAAGAAGTATAACCTGGCCCCGGGGGATTTCGCCAAGGTAGTTTACGACGCCCCCCTCGATGTGAGAAGGCACGCCAGAGTGGCGGGACAACTGAAATTCGATGGGGCTAAAGTTCAGGACCCCATGTTTATGACGGTGGGCATTACAGGCGCCGCCTTAACGATGATGATGCTGGTGGCCGCCTTGGAGGAGGCGAAGCCAGGGGATAAGATCCTCTTTGCTAGCTATGGAAATGGGGCCGATGCCTTCTATCTTCAGGTAACCCCTGAGATAAAGAAGGCCAAGGAGCGAAGGGGGATAAAGAAACACCTCGAATCAAAGAGGATACTTGATAATTATGAGAAATACCTTCGCTGGCGCCACCTAGTGACCATTGAGGCTGCCCGCCGTCCTGAGCAGGAGCCTACCTCTATAGCAGCGCTGTTTCGGGACCGCAAGATAATCCTTGGCCTTTGGGGAGTGAAATGCAAGGCCTGTGGCACCCCTCAATATACCCAGGGTGGCAGCATTGGTAGCACCACGCCGATCAGGGTATGTGTGAACTGTCAAGCTAAGGATCAATTCGAGGATTATTGCTTCCGCGACAAGAAGGCCACCATCTTCAGCTTCACCCATGATAACCTGGCAGCCAGCGTCGACCCGCCAAGCACGGTTATCGTGGTCGACTTCGATGGCGGGGGCAGGGGGGTATTCGATATGACCGACCGCGACCCCGATGAGGTTAAGGTGGGGATGCCTGTGGAGATGACCTTCAGGAAGCTCTATCATGATCCCGCTCGTGGGATCCACAACTACTTCTGGAAGACAAGACCAATAAGGTGCTAAAGAAAGGAGGGGAAAATGGCTGAGAGTATTAAAGACAGGGTTGCCATTATCGGTATGGGCTGCACCAAGTTCGGGGAGAACTGGGATAAGAGCTTCGACGACATGCTCGTGGAGGCAGCCTATGAGGCCTTCGGGGATGCCGGGATCGAGCCCAAGGATGTCCAGGCAGCCTGGCTTGGAACCTGCTTTCTGGCAATGGCGACCGGGATGGCCCTTAGTGTACCCTTGAGGCTCCAGTATAAGCCGGTCACCAGGGTGGAGAACGCCTGCGCCACGGGTTCCGATGCCCTGAGGAATGCCACTTATGCAGTGGCTGCAGGGATATATGACATAGCATTGGCCATCGGCGTGGAGAAGCTAAAGGACAGTGGCTTCAGTGGCCTGGCTGTAAGTGGGGGGGTTACCGCGGGGGTGGGTCCCACGGCTACAGCGCCGGGCATGTTTGCCATGATGGCCACCACCTACTTTTCCCGCTACGGCCTCGCCCCCGATGAGGGGAAGAGGATGTTGGCCCATATCCCGGTGAAAAGCCACCACAACGGCTCCCTAAACCCCAGGGCCCATTTCCAGAGGGAGGTCAGCCTGGAGACGGTGCTAAAGGCACCGATAATCGCCTGGCCCCTGGGGCTTTATGATTGCTGCGGGAACTCAGATGGGGCAGCGGCAGCCATCATTGTGCGCGCCGAGGACGCCAAGAAATTCAGGCCTGACCCGGTCTATATTAAAGCCCTCCAGATCGCTACAAGCTCAGGCGAAGAGATGCTGTACGACGACGACTGGACTCATGTGGAGTCCTCCGTGCGTGCTGCCCGCAGTGCCTACCAGGAGGCAGGGATCAGCAACCCTCGGCAGCAGAT
>JACUUT010000113.1 GCA_014859165.1 Dehalococcoidia bacterium | reverse complement strand
CGAGTGCTCAAGCATTATCCCCCCCTGGTGATCATTGCTTGTGCCCTGGCCTGCGACTCCGCCACAATCCGCTCTCACCTTGAGCTATACCTTAGCGACTTGCGTTATGTCAAGTCATCCCTAGACGGGGAAGACCTAAAAGGATTTGGGGTGCCGCCCGGTCCCCGCCTGGGAAGGATGCTAGAGGCGCTTCGGGATGCAAAACTGGATGGGAAGGTGAGCACCAAGGGAGAGGAGGAGGCCCTGGTTCGCCAATGGCTAACGCAGAATTAGGAGGAGAAATTGGAGGAGATATGTATTACAGAAAATCCACAAATGAGCGGGTCGCTTATCGAGCCGGAGCAACCACAGTTTTAGTTCACACCCAGCAACCTGGGTCGGAGGCAAGCATATCACCGGTCCGCTCATAGGCTCTGCCGCGGCATCCAGCACATTCTACCCTATGCCTGCATTCGCCACACTTGCCCTTCAAGAGTTCCCTCGAGCGGAGTTGACCCAGAATCTCCGACTCCTGCCATATTTGAGTGATTCTTCTCTCCCTCACATTACCGAGAGCGACTTGAAGCAGCATGCAAGGGTTCACCTCCCCATTCGCCCGCACCACTAGGTAGCCGAAGGGCATCCCCGCAGCACAGCCCCTGCCGTAGTAAGGAATCCTTCGTAGCATCTCCATGGGAATGTGTTTCGGCTTAATTCCTCTCTCCTTAAGGATTAGAGGATACATGGGGCAGGCGGGCGCCCTTATAAGAATGGGGCAATCTATCTGGGCCTGAGCCAGCCACTCCATGGCAGCTTTTCTTTCCCCAGGCTCCAGCACCTCGTCCGGGCACTCTTTCTTGACTCTGCCAGCCTCTACAAGGTCGAAGAATTCAGCGGCGTTAGCGCCACTCTCTACAGCCAGTTGGAGCATGTCTGGGAGCTGCGAAAGTGTCCCCTTTCTAATGACCATGTTGAATTGAAATGGTAAGCCTACTATCTTCAAGGCGGATGCTCCCTCTAAAGCCTGGTGAAAAGCCCCCGACTTGCTGCGGAAGGGGTCATGGGTCTCGGCATTGGCCCCATCGATGGAGATTGATACGGATTGCACCCCTGCCTCTGCCATTTTCATAGCTATCTTCTTATCGATGATGGTTCCATTGCTCCCCACCCCGGTCATAATCCCCTTTTTTGAGGCGTAGGAGACGATCTCCAGTAAGTCATCCCTACATAGTGGTTCACCACCGTCGAGGACCAAAAGCCCTATGCCCCAGCTTGCTAGGTCATCGAGAAGCCTGAAAGCTTCTTCCGTGGTGAGCTCATCAGGTGCTCCATCCTCTGTTGCCTCGCTGTAGCAGTGCTTACAGGACAGATTGCACTTTGTGGTGATGCTATATGAGACTAGAAATGGGGGCTTCATAACATCCTCCTTATATCTTTCCCTCGAGCCATGCTGCTACCTCCCTAGGCAGATGGCATGCCAGGCCGCTTTTCACCCCGATGGGTCGGGGCAGCGATCCTAAAAAGGCAGCGCCATAGAATTTCGTCTTGATCCTGCGGTCGAGCAGCACGATCGCCCCACGGTCGCTCTTGCTGCGGATGAGGCGTCCAAAGCCTTGCTTAAACCTCAGAACCGCTTGGGGAATGGCATACTCGTTGAAGGGGTCATCGAAAAGCTCGGAGCGGGCAGCGAAAACCGGGTCAGTGGGCACGCTGAAGGGAAGCCTCGCCATAACAAGAACGCTGAGCGCCTCGCCCACCACATCGATGCCTTCCCAGAAGCTCGAGGTGCCCAGAAGCACGCTTCGGGGATTAGTTTTGAAGGCCTGGAGAAGTTGCCTGGGGGCGCCGTCTATCCCCTGCCCCAGAACAAGGATGTCCTCCCCCTGGAGGGGAGCATGGATCGCCCCATAACTTGCCCTGAGTGCTGCATAGGAGGTGAAAAGAGCGAGGGTGCGTCCCTGAGTGACACGGCATAGGTCGATTAAAACCCGATCCACAGCCTGCTGATACCCCGGCTGACCCGGCTCCGGGATGTCCTCGGGGATATAAACCATCGCCGAGCCCATATAATCGAAGGAGGAACCCAAAAGGAGTTCACTGGTATCTTCAAGCCCTAGCCGCCCCTTGATATACTCGAAGTTGCCCTCGGTGCTTAATGTGGCACTGGTGAGCACCACACATTCCTTCTCAGAGAAGAGCTTCTCCTCCAGAACTTGCCCCACATGAAGCGGGGCAGCACACAGGGTGAGGATGTTGCCCCTTCTCATGAGCGATGCCCAGTAGATTTTTTCGTCCTCTTGTTGAGAAACCACGGAGTTTATCTGGTGTCGCAACTCGCTACCGCGGTGGATCAAGGAGGAAAGCTCGATCATCAGGTTTTCATAGTCCAAAATCTTGGCATCGGATAAAGGCTCAAGCATGGCATAGAGTCGATTCAGCTCAGAATCGATGTCCCATAATGCCAGGCTCAGGTTTTCCCATGCAAGTTCAACCTGAGTCCACCCGGGCTGGCTGCGAATCCCTCTGGTGAGACGCAACTGACGCTCATACTCCCCTTGACCCTCAGTATGAGCCTCCAGAAAGTGCCACAGGGCATCGAAGAACTCAAGGACACGATCCCGGCATTTCTCCACAATAATGTGCATCTCTTGAGCCAGCTTCTCTATATCCCTTTGGCTAGATGGAGAAAGTGAACTCCCTCTAAAGTAGTTACTGATTTCGAAAAGAAGCCCGGTATAATGCTCCCCCTCCACCATTTCGCTTAGAGGGTTTAGATAGCCACTCAGGTTGCGCTCCCCAACCTCGAAGCCCCATTGCTCGGTGGCTTCCTCCTCAAGATGGTGCGCCTCATCGATAATGAGATGGCTATATTCGGGCAAGACATTGCTACCGGTGGCGATGTCTGATAATAGTAGAGCGTGATTCACAATGATAAGATGGGCACCCACCGCCTTCTGCCTCGCTCGGTAGAGGAAGCAATGGCCTCGCCTCTGATAGGGGCACTGGACGCCAAGGCAGCTTTCTGACTGGGCGCAGACCCTATTCCAGATGTGAACTTCCTCTCCCCTGAGGTTGAGTTCCGCCCGATCCCCGGTCGGGGTTTTAGCCAGCCAAACAAGGGTGCGCAATAGAAGCTTGACCTCCTCTAGGGAGAGGGACGGGCTCGTCCTTAGTGGATTCCAGCGCCTGAGGCAAAGGTAGTTATTCCGCCCTTTAAGCTGCGTATAGCGGAGGGCTGGTTCTTGCTCCAGTGCCTTTGCCAGGTCGGGGATGTCCTTGCCCATCAGTTGCTCCTGAAGGTTTATGGTGTTGGTGGAGATGACCACTGGAACACTATTCTCTAGGGCGAATAGGATGGTGGGCAGGAGATAGGCGATGGACTTTCCTGTTCCCGCCCCAGCCTCCACAATGAGGTGCTGGCTTTCGTTCAGCGCCTTGGCCACTGCCTGCGTCATCTCCACCTGCTCCGGGCGGTGCTCAAAGCCAGGAAAGGATCGCGCCATCAGACCTTCACTACCCAGCATCCTGGTCAGCCTTTCCAGGTCTAAAGCCCTTCTCTCAGGGAGGGGGGCGAGTCGCTCCTCTTTTCGCTTTTCTCGCTCTT
>JACUUT010000010.1 GCA_014859165.1 Dehalococcoidia bacterium | reverse complement strand
GGTGATCACCGCAACATACCTTCCTGTCTCCTTTAAGTATTGATCCCGGGCAGCAGCACAATCCATAGTTGCCGTCACCTGGGGAACACCGACTCCTACAACCTCCCTGGTGGTGCATGCCGTCCCAGGTCCCACGCCAACAAGAATCCCTGAAATCCCTTCCCTCATCAGCGCCAAGGCAGCGCTATAGCTTACACAGTTGCCCACAATAATCGGGGAGGGCATTACCTGGCAAAGCTCGGAGAAGATGAGCCCATGGTAGCTTTTCGATATGTGGTGGGATGTGGTCACCGTGGACTGCACCACAAAGATGTCCACCCCTGCCTCCGCTGCGATGGGGGCAAAGCGCTTGGTATTCTGGGGCGTCACCGAAACAGCGCAAATAGCCGCGGCGCTCTTAATCCCCCTTATTCGCTCCCCGATGAGGTTCTCTTTAATCGGCTCGGAGTAGACCCTTTGGAGGAGGGGGGTGATCTCATCATCGGGGGCATTGGCGATTTCAGCCAAAACCCCATCGGCATCCTGATAGCGGGTCTGCACCCCTTCCAGATTGAGCACCGCAAGCCCTCCCAACCTGCTCAGCAAAACGGCAAACCGGGTGTCCACCACAGCATCCATGGCCGAGGCGAGGAAGGGGATGGGGAAGGTAAAGTTTCCTATAGTGAAATCGATGTTTACCTGATCCGGGTGGATAGTAACATCCCCCGGAACAAGCGCTACCTCGTCAAAACTGTAGCAGCGTCGCATCTCCTTGAACTGAGGGGCATCCATAGCCTATCTCTCCTCGGCTGCGGTTTTAAAGATATACTATATCAGAGTGGGATGCCCAAAGTCAATGCTAGTGGACGAGATGGGGTCGATAAGATATAATGGCTTACCTTGGAAGAGTGATGCCTACCCTTTATATTGTAGCCACACCAATAGGAAATCTGGAGGACATCTCCTTTCGCGCCCTACGCACCCTTAGTGAGGTGGCCCTGATTGCCGCTGAAGATACCAGAAAGACGAGGCGCCTCCTTTCTGCCTATGGCATAAAGACCCGGCTCACCAGTTACCACGAGCACAACAAAGAGACCAAGCTTTCCTACATTTTGAGTCGTCTTGAGTCCGATGATGTGGCCCTGGTTTCCGAGGCTGGAATGCCTGGGATCAGCGATCCTGGCTACGAACTTGTGGTGGCAGCGATAGAGCATGGAATCTCTGTTGTTCCCATCCCTGGGCCCTCCGTTTTGGTCACCGCCCTCGCCGTCTCCGGACTCGCTACAGACCAATTTATCTACCTTGGCTTTCCCCCTCGTAAGAAGGGGCAGCGCCGTCATTTTTTCGAGCTAATTGCTGAGGAAGAACGAACTATTGTTGCTTTCGAGGCGCCTCACCGTCTCACCTCCGCCCTGGAGGATATTTTGGATGTCCTGGGGGATCGCAGGATCGCCGTGTGCCGAGAGCTGACCAAGATTCACGAGGAGGTCTTTAGGGGGGCGGTGAGCGCCGCCATCGATCACTTCCGGGAGCCGATAGGGGAATTCACCCTGGTAATTGAGGGGAGGTCGAAGGGGGGAAGGGCGCTCACCACCCCCCTTGAAGAGGAACTGCGCCGCTTATACGAAAAGGGCCTTTCCACCAGGGAGGCGGTCTCTCAAGTGTCCAAGGCGACGGGCGCTTCCAAGAAAGAGCTCTACAAGGCCTGGCTAGCTTTTGCAAGAAGGATTGTGATAGAATAAACTAGCTTCTTGTAAAAAGGACGGTTATGAGTGAGCGGATCTTTATCGGGGCGGCCTGGCCCTATGCCAATGGCCCGCTCCATTTGGGTCATATCGCTGGCGCCTATTTGCCCCCGGACATCTTTGCCCGCTATCACCGGCTTAAGGGCAATGATGTGCTCATGGTCTCGGGCTCGGACCAGCATGGCACCCCGATAACGCTGCGCGCTTTCGAGGAGGGCAGGCCACCACGGGAGATCGCTGCCCACTACCATGAGGAATTCCTCGACTCCTGGGAAAAAATTGGTATCTCCTTTGACCTCTTCACCAGCACCGATACCCCAAATCATCACCGGGTGGCTCAGGACTTCTTTCTCGCTCTGAAGGATAAAGGTTACATCTATCAGGACACCATGGCATTGCTTTACTGCCCCCGTTGCAACAGATTCCTGCCCGATCGCTATGTGGAGGGCACCTGCCCCCATTGCCACTCCGAAGGGGTAAGGGGGGATCAATGCGATAATTGCGGCAAGCCCCTCAATCCCGTGGATCTCATCGATCCCTATTGCCGATTATGCTCCTCCCTTCCCGAGGTGAGGGAGTCGGAGCATTTCTTCCTCCGCCTGAGCGCCTTTAACGATCAGCTCCTCGAATGGGTGAAGGGGCAGTCTCACTGGAAGCAGAATGTCCTGAACTTTACCATCAACCTGCTGACCGAGGGGCTGAAGGATCGGTCGATCACCAGGGATATTGAGTGGGGCATCCCGGTGCCCATTCCCGGCTTTGAGAGCAAGCGGATCTATGTATGGTTTGAGGCGGTGATCGGCTATCTGTCGGCGAGTAAGGAGTGGGCCAAGAACTCGGGCGATGAGGAGAAATGGCGCCAGTTCTGGCAGGGTGATGCTAAGTCCTATTACTTCATCGGAAAGGACAATGTCCCCTTTCATACCATTATCTGGCCAGCGATGCTTATGGGCGATGGCGAGCTCAACCTCCCTTACGACGTGCCCGCCAATGAGTTCCTCACCCTGGGGGGGAAGCCATTCTCCACCAGCCGTAACTTTGCAGTCTGGCTCCCCGATTATCTGGAGCGCTACGACCCCGACCCACTACGCTACTTCCTCTCGGTGAATATGCCTGAGGGCGCCGATACCGACTTCTCATGGCAGGAGTTTGTGCGCCGCAACAATGATGAGCTGGTGGCCACTTATGGAAACCTAGTTCATCGGGTGCTCACCTTCACCTATCGCAGCTTCGATGGCGCAATCCCCCCACACGGGGAATTCGATGAGAAAAGCGAGGCGCTTCTTAAGAAGACGAAGGTTGTCCTGGACACCGTCGATAGACTGCTTCATCAGTGCCATTTCAGAGAGGCGATCAGGACGGCAATGTCCCTGGCTCAAGAGGCGAATCGCTACCTCGATGAGAAGGCCCCTTGGAAAAGGATGAAGGAGGACCGAGAGGGCTCGGCTACATCCCTCTATGCCGCCCTCTGCGTGATCTCATGCCTGAAAACGGTTCTTTATCCCTTTTTGCCCTTTAGCTCCCAGAAGTTACATCGCCTCCTCGGATTCGAGGGAAGGGTTGAAGAGGATGGCTGGTCGATAGCCAAATTACCACCGGGTCAAAAGCTAGCTCCCCCTGAGCCCCTTTTCACCAAGCTGGATGAGAGTGTTGCAGCCGAGGAGACTGCCAGGCTGGAGAGCGCTCGTGCTGGTTGATTCCCATGGAAAGGAGCCCTTTGACAATCGCCTCTATTTACGAACCGATTCAACCAGGCCTGAGGATGGTGGAGGAGAGCCTGAAGGAATTTAGCAAGGCGGACCTCCCCTGGATGACGGAGCCACTAAAACATGCTCTGGAGACCGGTGGCAAGCGGATTCGCCCCGCGCTTACCCTCCTTGCCGGCAAGTTTCATCAATATGATCTAGAGCAATTGATTCCGATGTCCACAGCCATCGAGCTTTTCCATAATGCCACCCTGGTCCACGACGATGCTGTGGATAAGTCCTCGCTGCGGCGGGGCAAGCCTACGGTGAGTGGCCTTTGGGGGGAGGGGGTTGCACTGCTCTTGGGAGACTACCTTTTTTCCAGCTCTTCTGATTTGGTTTGCAGCACGGGAAACCTCAGGGTGGTGAGGCTTTTTGCCCAAACCCTGATGAAGATGTCCGCAGGTCAATTAAGGGAGCTCTTGAGCGCCTATAACTGGCGCCAAAATCGGCAGGACTACTATGAGCGAATCGATAGCAAGACCGCCTCTCTCTTCTCCACAGCTACCGAAGCGGGGGCGATTCTAAGCAAAGCCCCTGAGGAGGCAGTGGAGGCCCTCAAAAACTATGGGCATAACCTGGGCATGGCCTTCCAGATCGTTGATGACATCCTGGACATTATTGGCGATGAGGCGGAGTTGGGAAAGCCAGTGGGCAGCGACCTCTTGCAGGGCACGCTCACACTGCCAGCAATCCTTCTCATGGAGAACCATCCGGGGGACAATCCCCTGAGGGAGGTATTTGAGAAAAGTGGGGATCGCGCGGAGGTGGAGCGGGTTATTGAGATGATTCGCAACTCACCTATTGTTGAGGAGTGCTACCGGATCGCCGCTGCGTTCTCAGCCCAGGCCTGCCGTGCCCTGGAGGGACTGCCGGAGAACCCCTGTCGAAGGTCGCTCCTCGACCTGGCGGACTTTCTCATCGCGCGCCGCAAATGACAGTTTATACCCTGACCCCCCCTAACTGGCCTCCGACAGCGCCACCAAATGAGCTTAGCAGTAAGGCAAATACAATAGCCGACACGATAGCGGAAAGCTCCATGACTACACCTTCGATGTAGAAGCCGTAGATTAGATTGAAGCCCAGCAGTAAGAGACCCGCTACCAGTCCGGGTATGATAGACCCACTCCCCCAGTAATAACCCCGGTCATAACTGACCCCAGAGAGAGCCCCGGCGATGAATCCAGCCATTAAGTAGGAGAGGGCCCCTATTACTAATTCTGCCACTGACGGCCCTGCTAATGCTCCAACGGCACTGAGCAGGACAACCGACACAAGGCCTACAACCACGCCTACCCATTTTGAGAAGAAGCCTAGTGCCAATCCTAAGAATAGGCCGCCCACTACGCCTACAACCAAAAAGGCGTAATCTCCAATCCGAAGCTCCAGAAGTTCAAGCAAGAAAACGAGCAGGCGCATCAAACCCAGGCCAATAGCCCCGCCAACTACTATTGCCACTACCTGTCTCATACTGTTTGCCCCTTTCCCCTAAAAGCAAGCCCAGTTTACACGGGCAACCAAACGATGTCAAGCTATCACCTCCCCCCTCAGGCGGTCCAGAAACTCCACCGATTTCACCTCTCGCTCCAGAAGGTATCTGATGTAGTGGCGCATGAGGCTCTCCAGCTCCCTCGATAGCGCGGCGCTTAGTCTCACCCGGCTGGCTCTCGTGTAGTCGCTATCTTGCAAAAAGCGCATCACCTTGAGGGCATTGAGGGAGATCGGTTGCGTTAGAGGCTCATTTTCCCGACACCGGGGGCAAAGCACCCCGCCGCCACCTGGGCTGAAGAAGTTGGTGGTCGGCTCAAGGGATGAGCTACAGCCCAGGCACCGGTGAAGCTCGGGTTTGTAGCCCAGATGGGTGAGGAGTTTAAGCTCGAAGTAGCGAAGGATTAGTTCCACATCCTGGGTCTCACAGAGCCAGCCAAGTGTGTTGAGGAGTAGCTTATAGAGAGGATAGTTCTCCACATGTTCCGCGGTAAACTGATCCACTAGTTCGGCAGCATAGATGGCGAGGCTTGAGCGCCACAGGTCGCCCCTGAGGGGGAGGAAGCTTGAGATAGTCTGTGATTGGGTGATGATGTCCAGGTTCTTCCCCCTGGCGAGCATCAGGGAGCTGTGGGTGAGAAGCTCCAGATGCCCGCCCATCTTGCTCCTGGGTCGGCGCACCCCCTTGGCGATGGCACTGAATTTACCCCGCTTGGGGGTATAAAGGGTGAGGAGCTTATCCGCCTCCCCCAGGTTTATGCACTTGAGGACAATGGCTTCGGTTTTATAGACCTTTGGCGCTCTCATTAAAAGTCGAAATCTCGCTAGTAAGGGGGGTGCTCGTTCTTGTAGTGCTCCTCCACAAATGCAAGGTAGTCTTCAAGCAAGATAGCTGCTTTGATACTATCCCCCATTTTTATGGCGTCTAGAGCATCTTGGAGGATTTCAATTTCCATCCCTATCTGTGAGGATATGTTGCAAATATTGCCGCAACAAGAGCCAAAATCAGCGCGCCATATGTGTGACTGCTTTATGTCAACCATATTTTCGATATCAGCAATACACTCCGCTTTCTCTCCAGGGTTGGCTAACTTTTCTTTGATGGCAGCGATGTTTTCTCTAATGCTCTCTTTATCTATCATCAACATTTTCTCTTTTCCTCCTAAGTCAACATTACCCTCATCACCCTCTCCCTTCCGCTGAGATCCTGTGCCAACTCTACCCTTGCCCCGGGATAGAGGCTTTTTACCAATGAGGCTGCCGCTTGCCCCTGACCAGCCCCGATCTCCAAGAGGAGCAAGCCCCCAGGGCGAAGCTTTTCCCCAACACCCTCCAAAAGTTGGCGCACTTTATCCAGCCCGTCTCCACCTCCAGCGAGCGCCACCATAGGCTCGAACATCCTTACTTCAGCGCTCAGTTCCCTTAAATCTTCATCCTTAATATAAGGGAGATTTGCTAAGATAAGGTCCACTGGCTCGGGGAGGGGGGCAAGCAGATCGCCCTCCAAAAGATAGACCTGATTTATCACCCCATGCTTCTCCCGATTGATAGCGGCTATCTCCAGGGCACGAGGGCAGATGTCGGTGGCGTAGATATTAGCTTTTGGCAGAAGCAGGGCAAGGGAGATAGCGATGGCACCGCTACCGGTGCCGATCTCAGCAATTTTTTCGACCTCTTCGGGCGTTGAGGATTTTTCATCGGTCAGCACTTTCGAACTTCTCGAAAAATTCGAAAAAACAAAATCGAGCGCTTCCTCCACCAGTAGCTCGCTCTCCGGTCTGGGGATGAGCACCCCAGGGGCGACATGAAAGTCATGGCCAAAGAACTCGCGGTGCCCAATAATGTAGGCTATAGGCTCACCCCAGAGGCGACGGTTTATGAGATGAGCAAAGGCCTGGGCATCGCCTGGTGAGAGTTCATCCTCCAGGCGAGCATATAGTTTGGCACGGTCGATGCCCAAAAGGTGCATCAAAAGGAGCTCTGCTTCAAGCGGGGCATCTTCGATGGAGCGAGCGGCGAGGGTCTTTGAGGATTGGTGGAGCTCCTCCTTTATGATCACTCCCCCTCCAACTGCTTCATCTGATCGTTCATAGCCAGGGCGTCGATGAGGGTGTCAAGCTCCCCTTCGAGGATGCTCTCCAGGTTGTGAAGAGTGAGTCCAATTCTGTGGTCGGAGACACGGCCCTGGGGGAAGTTGTAGGTGCGGATCTTCTCCGAGCGCTCCCCGCTGCCCACCTGCGAGCGGCGCTCCTTGGCGACCTCCTCAAATTGCCTTCTCTGCTCCCGATCGAGGAGGCGAGCCCTGAGCACCGCCATCGCCCTCATCCTGTTTCTCAACTGGGAGCGCTCGTCCTGGCAGATGGCTACAATCCCCGTGGGCAGGTGAGTGATGCGCACCGCGGTAGACACCTTGTTCACATTCTGCCCGCCGCGCCCCCCGCTGCGGAAGATGTCCACCTTAAGCTCATCGGGGTTGATCTCCACCTCCACCTCCTCACTCTCTGGTAGGACAGCGACAGTAGCTGTGGAGGTGTGAATGCGACCGCTAGACTCGGTGACAGGCACCCGCTGCACCCGGTGCACCCCGCGCTCATACTTCAGCCTGCTATAGGCACCCTTCCCCTTTATCTCGAAGATGATCTCCTTAAATCCGCCGATGCCGCTCTGGTTGCTGTCGATAACATCCACCTGCCACCCTTTAGCCTCAGCATAGCGGGTATACATGCGAAAAAGGGCGGCGGCAAAGAGGGCGGCCTCCTCCCCACCAGCCCCAGCGCGAATCTCCACAATGACATCTTTCTCATCATTGGCATCCCTGGGCATGAGGCTTTTCTGGAGCTCTCGGGTCAGATTCTCAAGGCACGCTTTTAGGCTTTCCAATTCCTCTTTTACCAGGGCAGTCATCTCCCCCTCCAGTCCCTCATCCAGCATGGTGCGTGTCTCCTCAAGGGACTGAGACGTCTTTTTATACTCCCGATATTTTGCCACAAGCTCGCTAATCCCCGCCTGCTCCTTGGCCAAACTTTGAAGGCGCTCAAACTCAGCGGCAACCTCAGGCTGGGCCATGAGTTGGTTCATCTCTTCGTAGCGCTTTTCGATCGATTCCAGTCTCTCAAGCATTTCTCGCCCTGCTTTAGTATAAAAAGCCCCTAAATGGGATGAAATCATTATAGCATGATCTAGCTAACTTTTAAAGGTTTCTATTTTTGGTAAGAGGCAGGACACCTTGAGAGCTTGGGGAGGAGGTGATATACTATGGGCAAGACCGATGAGACAGATCCAGCTTTATGACACCACCCTACGAGACGGGTGATTTGGTGGGATGGGAAGGGTAGCTTGGAAGAGAGAGTGGCTATATTTATAGATGGAAGCAACTTTTATCATGCTTTGAAGGACAACTTCGGGCGAGCAGACCTGGATTTCGAGGTCTTTGCATCCAGGTTGTGCTGCGAACGCCGCCTTATTCGCACCTATTACTACAATGTCCCTGTTGATCAGAACAGGGAGCCACAGAGATATGCAGACCAGCGGAAGTTCTTCGATCGGTTGCACCAGACACCCTACTTGACGCTTAAGCTAGGGCGGTTAGTTTATCGGGGAGGTGTACCCATTGAAAAGGGCGTTGATGTGTGGTTAGCCACCGATATGTTGAACCTAGCGTGGAAGAATGTGTACGATACAGCGATTGTAGTTACAGGGGATGGAGATTTTGCGGATGCGGTGGAGGCGGTGAAAGAGCTGGGCAAACATGTAGAGAACGCATATACTAAGAAAGGGTTGTCTCAGCATCTTCGGCAGGCTTGCGACCGCTTAGTTGTTTTAGATATGGATTTTCTGAAGGAATGCTGGCTAAAGTAATTAAAAACAGGGGGTGAAAGTTTCCTTTGACCCCCTGGCGGTTATTACCCGCCATGGCCTAAGCGATGGCGGGGCGATAATTAAATAACCTATAATAGTATGACACATGTCTAGACATTTGTCAACCATCTATGCCAAATAGAGCAAACAGGGGAAGATCGATGACGCAGATCCAGCTTTATGACACCACATTGCGCGATGGGGCCACGATAGTAGGCACGGTAAGCAGGGAATATGTCTGAATTGAAAGAGCCGAAGCCACAGTATGATGGGAGTGTAGTCCAGCCTAGGCTGCTTGTTACCGAAACTGAGCGGGAATTACAAAATCTGCTAAAGGTGAAGAGTAGGGCTGCTAGGAAGGTAACTCAACCTCTCGCAACTACTGTTGACCCCATAGCTTGGGTTACTGACGGCGAACATTCTCGCAAAACCCTCAAGTTATTTGACGATGTGAGCCAAGTATACGAGCTTCTACTTGCCAGAATGGAGTTCCTGAGTCTAGGCCATGATTTATCACTGCTTCGGCGGCGTGCTGCCTACTTTGAGGAAGTTGACGGTGAGAAAAGTGATCACTTTTTCCTTTCAGCAATTCGAGGAAAAGGACAGATCGGACACAGCAATCAGTATTTGACTCACTGGTTTTATCCCTATAAGGGCAAATACCATGGTCAAATGATAAAGGCGCTGATTAACTTTATGGGTATTGGGGAGGGTGGCCTGGTACTCGACCCATTTGTAGGGTCAGGAACTACCTTGGTAGAGTGTGCTACTCTAGGCATTCCGAGTATCGGGATAGACATTAATCCTGCGCTTTGCATTGTTTCACAAATCAAAGTGGATAGCCTTGGGATAGCCTATCCAGACCTCCAAAGGGAGCTAGCAAAGATAAAGCCTCTTGATATTTTCCATTACTTTTCACAGAAACCCGAAATAAGTAAAAAATGGTTCTTGGGTTTCAATCAATTGAATCAAGATGCAAACCTTCTATTGGCTCAAGCATGGGAGCAACAGTTCTCAGATGGATTCGTAAAAGAATTACCAGACACATGGCGCAATCTCTTATTCCTTTGCTATTTGCATGCTCTTTCAGACCATACTTATCTCCAGAGCACGAATAAAGCTATGCCATTTGAGCAGTTCTTCCTAAGAGATTTGAATGAGTATCTCGACACATTGAGCGGCACTCATAGGGTGCTTATCGACCGGCATCTTCAAATCTGCCCCCCCAAAGTTTTGTTCGGCACAGCTTTAGAACTGCCTGTGCCCTCGGAGTCAATCGATGGTATTATAACATCGCCTCCATATAGGAAC
The DNA here is from genome assembly GCA_014859165.1 of Dehalococcoidia bacterium. Classification (GTDB taxonomy): domain Bacteria; phylum Chloroflexota; class Dehalococcoidia; order E44-bin15; family E44-bin15; genus Kmv38. The sequence goes on along the minus strand of JACUUT010000010.1, from coordinate 11,196 downwards.
ACGATGTGGAAGGTGCTACCTTTTGTTTCATAAGGAGACGCTATGATGAAAAATAATACCGAGCTAGAAAGGCATGACGCTGAAATTGTCAACGCAGCTGTGCAAGACCTAGCCGCTGCCTATCGAACTTTGGTTGAGCTATTGGAGTATTACGATTGTATGAGTTATTTTGATAGAATGGACAGGCTGGATTCTATGCGAGAGTGGCTAGAACGGGTGCTGCAACACTTGGTAAGCAAGGAGCAGGTGAATGCTTGGCAGAGGGAAGCTAAATCCCACGAGTACTCGCCATTTGGCCTTTAAAAGGCGATTATCCTAGCGTAGAGAAGTTTCCCGAAAACTTGGGGTGAGCGAAAATGTTTAAATGGTGGTTAGTTGTGGGGTCTCCGCAGAACTGGCAAACAGCTTTTGAGCATGGCAATCTGTGGGGGCTTAAAGGAACGCAGCAAAATCTTTGGGAGCATTTGTCTACAGGGGACCGAGTGCTATTGTATGCTTCATCGCCAGTCCGTGGTCTGATTGGTTATGGAACTGTTCGCAACAAATTTAGACAAGACAGGCCTCTTTGGCCCGAGGAGGTCAAACAAAATAAGACACTCTGGCCCCTGATATTCGAGTTCGACATTGAATACTGCCTGCCTCAAGACCGATGGCGCTCCGATAGCATAATCAACGATGCCCTTCGGAATCGCGTTCGTCGTCGTCAGATGCTACAGATGCTAGAAGAGGGCCTGGCCAATGAACTGGTAAGAGCTTTCTCTAAAGAAGCTCGAGAGCCACTGTTTGCCGTGGCAGAAACCGAGGCTTTAGGTGTGCCGCCCAACCCTCATGATGAAATAATAGCAAAGCTACTTGAGATTGGTCGCCTGCAAAAGTTCCTAACTGAAAAAGAGTATGACATGGAAGGTTATCGGTTGGATGCTGTTTGGAGAAGGGTAGAAAAAGCCGTGCCTACCTATGTGTTTGAGGTACATATCGGGGGAGATTTGCATCGTTCCCTTGCCAAACTCAAACATGCCTTCGACATATGGAATAGCAACATATTCTTGGTAGCGAGCAAAGAAGACAGGAAAAATGCGGATAGACTTCTTTCGGGTCTGTTCCATGAAATTCGCGACAGGTTAAGGTTTATCGAGCTTGAGAAAGTAGATGAACTCCTGAAGCAAAAGAAGGGAGTTCACGATTTGGAAGCTGAACTTGGCATTCCATAATAGCCAAGCTCCTGAGGTGAGTCATGAGACAGATCCAACTTTATGACACCACCCTCAGAGATGGGGCGCAGCGCGAGGGCATATCCTTCACTGTGGAGGATAAGCTCAGAATCGCAAGGAAGCTCGATGAGCTGGGCATTCACTTCATCGAGGGCGGCTGGCCGGGCTCAAATCCCAAGGACGATGAATTTTTTGCCAGGGCCCGGGGCCTCGCCCTCCCCAATGCCCTTCTAACCGCCTTCGGCAGCACCAGGCGACCCAATAAAAAGGCGGAAAACGACCCCAACCTTCGTGCCCTGCTCGAAGCCGAAACAAGGGTGGTAACGATAGTGGGCAAGAGCTGGGACCTCCATGTCACCCAGGTGTTGGAGACCAGCCTTGAAGAGAACCTCCGCATGATCGCCGAATCTGTAGGCTATCTCAAATCGAAGGGGAGAAGGGTCTTCTTCGATGCGGAGCACTTCTTCGATGGGTATAAGGCGAACGCCAGGTATGCCCTCAACACCATCAAGGCCGCTGCTGAAGCGGGCGCCGAATGCCTTGTCCTCTGCGACACCAATGGAGGAACGATGCCAAGCGATATAGCCACTGCATTCGATGCTGCCCGAAAGATAACTAGCGTCCCGCTGGGCATCCATGCCCATAACGATGCCGAGCTTGCCGTGGCCAACACTCTTGTTGCCGTCCAGGCCGGAGCAATTCAGGTTCAGGGCACCATCAACGGCTATGGGGAGCGCTGCGGCAATGCCAACCTGTGCTCCGTTATCCCCGCCCTCAAGCTTAAGATGGGCGTCGATTGCATCACCGACGAGCAGCTCGCCAAACTGACCGAGGTCGCCCATCATGTAAGCGAGATCGCCAATCTAGCCCTCGATAGCCATCTTCCCTATGTGGGAGGCAGCGCTTTCGCCCACAAGGCTGGCCTCCATGTTGCCGCCATGATGAAATGGGAGGAAAGCTATCATCATATCGATCCCGAACTGGTGGGCAACCGATGGCGAACATTGGTATCTGATATCTCGGGTAAAGGGGGCATCATATATAAAGCCAGGGAGCAGGGTTTGGAGCTCGTCCATCAGGATGAAGAGGCGCGTGCCATATTGGAGCGCGTCAAATTCATGGAGAGCCGCGGCTTCCAATATGACGGCGCCGAGGCCTCATTCGAACTACTCATCCGCCGCTCTCAGCCAGACTACCATCCCCCCTTCGAGTTGGTCGATTTCATGGTGGTGGTGGAAAAAAGGCGCCGCCCTTCCACTATGGAGAGCGAGGAGCTCTTATCCGAGGCTACGGTGAAGGTGAGGGTGGGGGATGATGTGATCCACACCGCAGCCGAGGGGAATGGCCCCGTTAATGCTCTGGACGCAGCCTTGCGAAAGGCGCTTGTGGTGTTCTATCCCAGCCTTGAGGCAGTGAAGCTCGTTGACTATAAGGTTCGTGCTATAGAGGAAACGGCGGGTACAGGGTCTCGGGTGCGTGTTCTCATTGAATCCAGCGATGGGGAGCATGAGTGGCGGACAGTGGGCAGCTCCACCAACATTATCGAGGCAAGCTGGCTGGCGCTCGCCGATAGCCTTGAATACTGGCTCCTCAAAAAGGGAGCAATACCTTTGTAAGAGTGGAAATGGGCTAATCTATTGTTTCGCCTTATTTATGTTAAGAATAACCCTTCCCCCCTGTTTATTATCCCACGAGGCTACGAAAAGCTCGCTATTTCTCTTTTTTACGCCCAAACATGCTAAAGGGTTTATATTTGACGAAAATCCTTTTAGGGTTTACATTTTAGGGGGAAGATTTTATGGAAAGTATAAAGACCCTTTTAGCTTTAGAGCAACCCAAACTGGGTGAGGGTGTTAAGGCAAGCATCCTGCCTAGGGGAGGCGCATTCTTAATAGGGCTAGTGGTAATCATCCTCCTCGCCCGATTTCTGAACCCCTCCTACCCTATCGCCCCTGTAGCTGGGGTGCTCTCCGCTGCCGTAATCCTGCAAGTGGGGGCCTACTTATTGCTTCGTCAAGAGCGTCTCCTTATTCCGCTCAGTTGGTCCATCTTGGTCACCGACGTTCTAGTGATCGCCTTGGTAATTTATTTCACCGGGGGGATTGAAAGCATCTTCCTTTGGACTTACCTTGCATTGGTAATAGCGTGGGCATATATCGCAGGTTTAAGAGGGTCAATAGCCACAGGAGCGCTCTCCCTGGTTTCCTTGTGGCTTCTGGTAGGGCTTGACTCCGGCGGTATTCTTCCCCACCATCAGCTTCTCCCCTTGGCGACACGTCTCTACCGAGACCCCTCAGTGATGGGCCCTATTCTTGCTATCGATTCTCTGGCCATCCCTTTGATGATCTGGCTGGGGGCTCATCTGCCCTCGATTCGCCAGAGGGAGAATCTAGAGGGGGGTTATTTAAGCGGTGTCCAGGCCTTTGTCGACGCTGTGGAGGCCAAGGACCCTCACACCAGGGGTCACTCGGAAAGGGTTTCTCGGTATGCGGTGCTCATTGCCCAGGAATTGGGGCTTGAAAGGAAAGAGGTGAAGTTGATCAGGGATGCTGGGCTTGTTCACGATGTGGGCAAGATGTTCCTCCCTGAAGAGGTGCTCACCCAGAGGGGGGCGCTTGAGCCTGCGCAGCAAGCGGCGATGATGAGCCATCCCATGTTGAGCTACGAGGTGCTAAAGAGGTCTGGCCACTCGCCGGAGCTGCTCCATCCCGTGAGGCATCACCACGAGTGGTATGGGGGCGGCGGCTATCCCGACGGGCTCTCAGGAGAGAGCATCCCTCTAGCGGCCCGCATCCTTGCGGTCGCGGACGCCTTTGAGGCGATGACCGCTGGTCGCTATTACAAAGCCAGAATGTCCATTGAACAGGCTGCGGAGGAGATTAGCAAGGGGAAGGGAACCCAGTTTGACCCGAGGGTTGTGGATGCCTTCATCAGGCGAATGAAGCGGGGGGAGGTGCCCCCACCTCGCCCCATGGAGCCCATCCCTACCGAGATGGAGGCGATAAAGGTCCCCCTTGCCCGCCACCAGTTGCCCTGGACCCTGGGCATGATGACGATGAGTCAATACAAAGCCTCCACAATCCTGTTTCGATTGGGGCAGGAGGTTCGCTCCGTCCTCGACCTGGGAGCCGTCCTGACAAAGGTTTTATCCCTGCTTAAAGAGACTCAGGGCTATAACAATTGTGCCATCTTCCTCAAGGAGGAGACCGGGGACCTGGTGATGCAAGCCGCCATCGGCTATCGAATTCATCAAAAGGGCGATAGGGTGGCTAAGGGGGAGGGTATTATCGGCTGGGTTTCAGAGTACGATGTGGTTCGGCTCATCCCCGATGTAACCGTGGACCAAAGCTACTTGGAGAGCAGCTCCTTCAAGTGGGGGGCAATGCTCGCTGCCCCCCTCTCTACGGAGGGGAAGGTGGTAGGGGTGCTTGTTATCGAGAATGAGATTGTCGAGGCCTTCACCAGCGATGACGCTCACCTACTGGAGGTGATTGGGCCCTATATTGCCGCAGTGATCGAGGTGGCTTTACTCCATCAGCAGACAAAGACTGCTGCCCTATATGATAGCCTAACTGGCGTTCACAACCATCGCTATTTCTATGAACGCCTGGAGCAGGAGCTAATGCGCTCCCACCGCCACGGGCACCCTCTCACCGTAGCTATTATCGACGTGGACGACCTAAAAAAGGTAAACGATCTCAAGGGGCACCTCGCCGGAGATCAGGCACTGCGGAGAATGGGGCACACCCTTAAAGAAAATGTAAGGGCCTCCGATATAGTCGCCAGATATGGGGGAGATGAGTTCGCCATTATTATGCCGGAGACGGAAAAGGAGGAGGCGGAGAAGGTGATAAGGCGGCTCATGATTCTTCTGGATGCCACCACTGTTCAATATAATGCTGAGACCTTCGCCATGCCCACTCGCTCTTATGGACTGGCTACCTTCCCCTGGGATGGCGACAATCCCACAGAGCTTTTCGCCGTTGCCGACACCCTTTTGTACCAAGCAAAGGCAAAAAGGGCATAGCGCTACCTGAAGGTTATCTCGGTTTCCCCAGAGGGATTATGTAAAGTGGCTTCACCCTCTCCGCCAAGTCCATTAGTTTTCTCACCCGCTCATCCTCAAAAGCGCCCACCATCACCACCGCCAAACCCAGTGCCACCGCCTGGAGATGAATGTTCTCACCTACATGCCCCACTTCCATGTGGACATATCTTTCCGCCCTTCTCCCATATCTCCATGAGGTTCGCTCATAAAGGGCACAGATCACTATATCCACCGGTGCCTCGACAATAAATTCCTCGTCTCGGGCAGCAATGGAAAGCTCCCCCCTGAGGTCTCCCCCTTTGTGTAGCTCCAGTGAGTGGTTCGCCACATTATAATGATAGACCCCCTCGTCCAGTCCTTCAACGCCGTCCCTGCCTGTAAGAACGAAAACCTCCAATGGATATGTAGCCCCGGCACTCGGTGCTGCGCGGAGTCCTCGGGCGCCGGTGATCCCCTGGGCTGCCCATAATACCTGTGAGAGGTGGGAGAGGGACAAAGGTCCCCTCCTATAGCATCTCACCGACCTTCTTTTGGCGATCGCCTCCTCCAAAGACATCTCCCCCCGCTCTCTTGGGGGAGAGAGTTTAACCTCAGGTCCCTGCTTTCCTCTATGTAACATGAGCCCCCCCTCATTTCAAGAGTTGGGCGCTGGCCTCCGCGGTGACGATCCGGTAGACCTCCTGGAGGGGGAGGCCATGCTCCTGGGCAAGGCGACGGCAATCCTCAAACTCAGGGGAGAGACCGATCCTCTCCCCATGAATGCGCTTCACCTTCACCATAACCTGACCCAGGCTGGAATCAAATTGAACCACCTCCCGCTCCGATTGGTGGCGCGCCATCGGTTGCACCCGAACCCCCAGTGTGGAGGTCTCCCGCAGTATCGTCTCCATAATCTCCCCCTGCGCCTCAGGAGGGGCGAGGACACTAAGCATCACCGCAGGGCGATTCTTTTTCATCTGAATGGGGGTGAACCAAACATCCAATGCCCCCCGCTCAAAGAGGCGCTCCATAACATAGCCGTAAAGCTCGGGGCTCATGTCATCGATATTGGTCTCAAGGAGAAGGAGCGCTTGCTCTTCCTCTATCTTCTCCCCAATCCAAAGTGGTAGCACGTTAGGGATGGCAGCCAGCTCTCGCGTCCCCACCCCGTAGCCAATGCGCTCCAAAGAGAAGGTGGGGCTCTCAAAGGAGGCCAGGGTGGTAACAATGGCCGCCCCGGTGGGGGTAACCAGCTCCCCCAGATCAGGGGAAGGGGTGGGCCTGATTGGGGCACCCGATGAGGCGATGAGCTCCAGGGTAGCAGGCGCAGGGACAGGGATGACGCCCTGCGGGGTTTGGGCCGTGCCACTTCCAGCGGGCAATGGGGACAAGAAAAGGGCCTCGATGCCCAAGAGCTCAAGCCCGATAACCGCCCCCACCACCTCAATGATGGCATCGATGTCCCCCACCTCGTGAAAATGGACCTCATCCACCGGCAGGCGATGAACTTTGGCCTCCGCTTCAGCAAGTCGATGGAAGATAAGGATGCTCCGTTCTTTCGTTTTTTCGGACAGGGTGCTTTTTTCGATCAGGTCGAGGATATCTTTCAAGTTGCGTTGTTCTTCGGCGCTCCCCTGCGAAAAAACATTTACCTGGGTTCCGGTGATTATCCCTCGCCTCGCAGGCTGGGCCGATATTCGATAGCCCCCCAAGGGGAGCTTGGCAAGCTCAGCAGTAAGTAATTCAAGGGAGAGCCCAGCATCCAAGAGGGCTCCCAGTATCATATCCCCGCTCAGGCCGGAGCAACAATCGAAATAGCCGATCTTCAATGCGCTCTCCTAAAGTCGGCCATGCTCCCGGGACGATAACCAGCGAGGTCGAGAGTGACATAGCTATAGCCCAGGGCTTGAAGCTCGGCCACCACCCGCAGGCTCCTCTCCACCTCGCTAAGAAGCACCATATCCTCGGGGCTGGCCTCGATGCGGGCAATGGAGCCATGATGGCGCACCCTGAACTGCGAAAGCCCCAGTTTAGCTAGGGCTTCCTCAGCCTTAGCGATAAGGGCCAGAAGCTCGATGCTAATCGGGGTGCCATGGGGGAGCCGGGTGGCCAGGCATGATGAAGCGGGCATATCCCAGTTAGGAAGGCCCTTGCTTCGGGAGAAGGCGCGAATGTCCGCCTTGGTGAGGCCGGCCTCAAGTAGCGGGCTCCTCACCCCAAACTCCCCGGCAGCGACCATGCCAGGGCGAAAATCTCCAAGGTCATCGTAGTTCGTGCCATCGACTATGAAAGCTAGCCTCTGCTCATTTGCGATGCGGCGCAAAGTTCGAAAAAGCCCCCGCTTGCAGTAATAGCAACGCTGGGAGTCATTAGCTACAAAGGATGGGTCCTCAAGCTCGTTGGTCTCGATTATGATATGAGGAATCCCCATTTCTTTAGCCAATGATTCAGCCTGAGTGATTTCCGAAGCAGGGCGAATAAGCGAGGAAGCGGTAACCGCCAGCGCCCGCTCGCCGAGGATTTCGTAGACCACTGAGGCAAGCAGGGTGCTATCGACGCCGCCGGAATAGGCGACGAGAACCGGGCCCAACTCGCCAATAATTGACTTAAGTTGCGCCAGTTTTGTCTCCACCTTTTCGTCCTCCTGATTGCTTATCGGGGGCAAGTGCAGCCCTTAACGCTTCCCTCACAGAATCCACGCCGATAAGCTCGATCCCTTGAGGGGCAACTCCCTTGGTTAGCTTGGGGAGGAGGCAGCGTTTAAATCCCAGCTTCGCTGCCTCGCTAATCCTCCTATCCAGATGGGGCACTGCCCTCAGCTCACCGCTGAGCCCCAGCTCACCTATGGCCACCAGGTTAGAATCGATGGCGGCGCCACGAAGGCTGGAGGCGATGGCAAGGGCAATTCCCAGGTCGGCGGCGGGCTCGTTCACCTTAAGCCCGCCAACGACATTGACCATGATATCCTGACTCCCTAGGGCAAGACCAGCCCGCTTAGTGAGCACTGCGGTGATCAAAAGAAGTCGATTAAAATCGATGCCATTGGCGGTGCGTCTGGGGAAGCTAAAGCTGGTGGTGCTGGTGAGCGCCTGAATCTCCACAAGAAGGGGCCTAGTTCCCTCAAGGGCGGGCACTACTGCCGAGCCCACCGCCTCCTTAGCCCGCTGTGATAGGAAGGCCTCGGATGGGTTATCCACCTCCACCAGACCCTGACCCATCATCTCAAAGATGCCCACCTCATTGGTGGAGCCAAAGCGGTTCTTCACACCTCGGAGCAGCCTGTAGGCGCTGAAGGGCTCCCCCTCGAGATAGAGCACCACATCGACGATGTGCTCAAGAACCCGAGGCCCGGCGATGGCCCCGTCCTTAGTGACATGCCCTGAGATTAGAATAGGAATGCCAGCGATTTTTGCCCATTGCATCAACTTCATAGTGCACTCACGAATTTGCCCCACGCTCCCCGGCGCCGAGCCTAACTCATCAAGGTAAACCGTTTGAATGGAATCGATGACCACCAGATTAGGGGATGCCCCCTCAAGCTGCTCCAGGATGACCCCCAGGTTTGTCTCGGGCAGGATATAGAGCCGCTCGCCGCCCAGTCCCAGGCGATTCGCCCGCAGCTTCACCTGCTGCAATGACTCCTCACCTGAGACATAGAGCACCCTTCCCCCATCCTGAGCCACCATGGCGGAAACTTGAAGAAGGAGCGTCGATTTGCCGATTCCCGGGTCACCCCCGATGAGCACCAATGAACCGGTCACAATCCCCCCTCCCAAGACTCGATTGAACTCGGCGCAGGAGACGGTGAGGCGAGGGGTCTCCTCACTGGAGAGCCGGGAGAGCTCCTGAGGGACGCTTGAGGGGAGGCGAGAAGGGCTTGTTAGGGCTCGCACCACCCTCTCCACGAATGTGTTCCAGCCCTCGCATTCAGGGCAGCGACCGAGCCATTTTATGCTCTCCCTGCCGCACTGCTGGCAAATGAAAACTTTTCGCCCTTTATCCATTTTTTCGCCCTTTACCTACGATTGTCACTCCCAAGCATTATACATTAGCCAACGGGGTATCTCAATGGAGGGGGAATGAGGCTGGCAAAAATAATTCAGCCTTGGAGGGTCAAGCTTCCAAGGCTGATTGCTTATTTTAGCGAGATCGCTTATATTATGGAGAGGTCTTTGCCACCGCAAGGGTGCGAATCACGATACGCTCATCCTCGCAGTCCACCAGCACCGTGTCGCCGGCCTGAAAGTCCCCGCGCAGCAGGGCATCTGAAAGGGGGTCCTCCACCAAATCCTGAATGGTGCGCCTTAGTGGCCTCGCCCCAAAGACAGGGTCGTAACCCTTCTCGCCAAGCAGGTTCTTGGCAGCCTCGGTGACCTCCAGCTTTACAGTCTTCTCCGCAAGCTCCTTCCAGACCTCACGAAGCATGAGGTCGACGATCTGCCTGATATGATCCTTATTGAGTGCGTGGAACACCACGATGCCATCGATGCGATTGAGGAACTCGGGGCGGAAGAACTTCTTCACCTCCCCGAGCACCTTCTCCTTCATCCTCTCATAGGACTGTTGCTCCGTTTTCGCCTCGTCAGTCCTGGTGGCAAAGCCCAATGTAGTGTCCCTTTTTATCAACTCAGCGCCAATGTTGCTGGTCATGACAATGATAGTGTTGCGAAAATCAACCCGCCTTCCTTTAGCATCAGTGAGGTGACCATCATCGAAGATCTGGAGAAGTATGTTAAACACATCGGGGTGCGCCTTCTCAATCTCGTCTAGGAGAATAGCTGAATAGCTCTTGCGTCTCACCGCCTCAGTGAGTTGTCCCCCTTCCTCATAACCTATATAGCCAGGGGGTGCCCCAACAAGGCGCGCCACGGTATGTCTCTCCATAAACTCAGACATGTCCAGCCTGATCAGGGCATCCCTGCTGCCAAACATGAAATCGGCAAGCACCCTCACCAGCTCTGTCTTGCCCACCCCGGTGGGGCCGAGGAAGATAAAGCTGCCGATGGGACGCCTTCGGTCCTTAAGCCCGGCGCGAGCCCGCCTCACTGCCTTGGAGATAATAGTAATCGCCTCATCCTGACCGATAATGTGGCGATGCAATACCTCCTCCATTTGAAGGAGGCGTGTGATCTCATCCTTGGCCAAGCTCGTCACAGGGATCCCAGTCCACATACTCACCACTTGGGCGATCTCTTCCTCAGTGACCACAGGCTTCTCAACACCCTGTTCTTGTTGCCACCCCTGCTGCATCCTCCCTATCTTTTCGGCGAGCTTCAGCTCGCGATCCCGTAGCTCTGCGGCATACTCATACTGCTGAGAGGAGATAGCCGTCTCCTTATCCCGGCGCAGCGTCTCCAGGGCCTGCATCGCCTCCCTCACGCCGATGGGGGTAGTGGCATACCTGATTCTGACCCGAGAGGCCGCCTCATCGATCAGGTCGATAGCCTTATCAGGGAGGAAACGATCGGGGATATATCTTGCTGCCAGTCCCGCTGCTGCATTGATCGCCTCATCACTTATCGTCAATCGATGATGCTCCTCGTAGCGGCTCTTGATACCTTGCAGAATCTCGATGGTTTCCTCTATGGTGGGCTCCTCAACCAAGATGGGTTGAAACCTTCGCTCCAGTGCAGCGTCCTTCTCCACATGTTTCCTATACTCATCGGCGGTGGTCGCCCCGATGCATTGCAGATCCCCTCGCGCAAGTGGGGGCTTCAATATACTAGAGGCATCGATAGCCCCTTCAGCAGCACCAGCGCCGACGATGGTATGCATCTCATCAATGAACAACATGCAATTGGTCGAGGTTTTTACCTCATCGATAACCTTCTTTAACCGCTCTTCAAACTCGCCGCGATACTTCGTTCCTGCCACCAGCGCGCCCATATCAAGAGTGAGCAATCGCCTGTCGCGTAAGGTTTCAGGGACATCGCCGGCGACAATGCGGTGGGCCAAGCA
>JACUUT010000077.1 GCA_014859165.1 Dehalococcoidia bacterium | reverse complement strand
GACCACAGCCACAGCCCTGATCTCAGCGAGGTCGGACCAGAATATATGAAGCGCGGCACAGGCGACCATTTGCTCGCCATCGCGGACTACAGAGAAGTCCCTGATGTTCTCATAGAGCTCGCTCAAGGCGCGGGGTAGCATCTCCCCCTTTTGCGCAAAGTAATTGACCAGCTTTTGAATTTGGGGAATGTCATCGATGCGCGCCTTTTCAGCCTTCATCTCGGCACCAATCTCTCCATCAAAGTGCTATAAAAAAAGGTGGGTGGCTGAGCCCTGAGAAAACGAGTAACATGTGGGCTAAGCCTAACCCTGACAGCGTCCCCGCTTTCCAGCTCGAGGTCGATCTGCCCATCGATGCTGAGCATCGCCTGGTGGTCGGTGCGCACCCTTAGCTCCACGACAGCGGTAGGTGGAAGCACCAGGGCATTAGCAAAGTTGAGGTGAGGGGAGATAGGTTTCAAGAGGATCTCCCTGGCTTGAGGATAGAGGATGGGGCCACCGGCCGCAAGGGAGTAACCGGTGCTCCCCGTTGCGGTAGCGAGGATCACCCCATCCGCCTTATAGGTGGTTAAGGGAGCACCATCAATAGTAGTCTCCACATAGACCACTCGAGATATGGCACCACGTCCTAAAACGACGTCATTCAAAGCATGAAAAGGGCCTTTAGAAGCCAGCTCCACCTGAAGCATGGCTCTTTCGTCAATCCAGCCCTTGCCCGCCAAAAAGGCTGGGAGCCTCTCACGAGCCTCCGCAGCGCTGAGCTCGGTCATAAATCCAAGCCTCCCCAGATTTATCCCCACTATAGGAATGGACCAGGGGAGGGCGGAGCGGGCTGCCCTCAAGATGGTGCCATCGCCACCAACGCTAAAGATTAGCTCTGTGCCCTCAACCTGAGCCCTCGCCTTTTCCTCCTCCCAGGCGGAACAAAGCCAACAAGAGGCATCGAGAGAGGGCAAGAGGCCTGCCAGCTCCTCGGCAAGCGCCCCCGCAGCAGCGATCTTTGGATGATAGAGGATGCCCACCTTCTTCAAGAGCTGCTCCTCAGACCTAATCAAATCGACAAAAACTCAGCAATGAACATGCATAGCGAAGTCTATCACTGCCGATAATTGCTGTCAAGGAAACATTCTAACGGCGGCCTCAGCGATTCTCAGGAGCACCCAGGGGTAAATACCAAGAACCAATACCCCGAGGCAGGCAAAGGAGAGGGCAGCGCGCAGCGCCCCTGATGATGGCACCCGTTCTTCCGATAGCGGGGCGCCAAGGAACATCACGCGAATCACCCTGAGATAATAGTATGCTGAAATCACCGTGTTAATTACAGCGACAATCACCAGCCAGATTAGCCCGTAGTCCACCGCGGCGCTAAATATATAGATCTTGGCCATGAACCCCGCTGTGGGCGGAATGCCGATAAGGGAGATGAGACAAAGGGCCAGGGCTAGGGAAAGCAGAGGGGCACGCCTCGCCATCCCTGAGTAGTCGCTGATCTCATCGCTATCGATCTTATTGGAGATGGCGATGATAGCGATAAATGCACCCAGATTGGTAAGGGCGTAGCACGCCAGGAAGAAGACCAGGGCGCTGGGACCACTGGAACCAATTGCACCAGGCTCAAGGGCGCTGACCGTAGCCAGCCCTATCATCAGGTAACCCGCCTGGGCAATGCTGGAGTAACCCAACATTCGCTTGATGTTGGTTTGCCAAATAGCGACCACATTGCCCAGGGTCATGGTGATGGCAGCGAGCACAGCGAAGATAATTGACCAGTCCAAGCTCACTGGCCCCAGGGCCTCATAGAAAACCCTTAATATCACGGCAAATCCGGCCGCCTTGCTAGCCACGGAAAGATAGGCGGTGATCGGTGTCGGTGCCCCTTCATAAACATCGGGGACCCACATCTGGAAGGGAACGGTGGCAATCTTAAAGCCGAAGCCTGCCACCAGGAGGACGATGCCCATGAGAAGCGCTGGACTGGCCAACAGCCCCTCAGCCGAAATAGCTGCTTTAATCCCCTCAAGATGGGTGGTGCCAGTGAGCCCGAAAACCAGGGCCATGCCATAGAGCAACACCGCGCTGGCCACTGCCCCGAGGAGCAGATACTTCAGCCCCGCCTCGCTTGATTTCGGGTCCTTCAAAAAGCCAGTTAAAGCGTAAAGAGAAATGCCCGTCAGTTCCAAAGCGATATAGATCGAAATAAGCTCCCTTGTAGATGCCATGAGCATCATCCCCATGGCGGCAAGGAGCACCAGGGCGTAGTATTCCCCACGAAAGGCCGCAAACTTGGATGCATATTCCGTAGAGGAGAGGAGCACCAGGGCAGTCGAGACCAGGAAAAAGAGGTTGAAGAACAACGAGAACTGATCCACCACCAGCATGCCATTAAAAGAGGTCTCATTTGTTCCCCATAAGGCAATGGTGAAGGCGGCGGGCACAATAAGCCCGGCAATGCTCACCGCCCCCAATATCCACTTCCGCCCGATGAAAAGGTCGAGCAGGATCACCACTAAAGCCAGGGCGCAGAGGCTTATTTCAGGTGCTAGTAGATAAAGGTTCAATCGCTATCTCCATTAGCCTCTTAGTGTCATCGTGAAGCTCATCCCAGATTTTGGCGATGTCCTTCTTGGGAACCCAAATGCCTTCACCAACATCGCTCCCCGGGCGAAACTCCCCTCCCACCAGCTTCGCCAGGAAGTCGATGTAGATGACATGAAGTGTCGTTTTGCCCTCCTCCTTCACAATCCGCTCGAAAGGGATAAGGGGGGTAATGAGGCGAATGGTGAGATTGGTTTCCTCCCTCACCTCCCTCTCGATCCCCTCTCTAATCCCCTCCCCCAAATTCAATCTGCCTCCGGGGCAGATCCACTTCCCCTGCCAATATCCCTTTCTCTCGGGGAGATGCTTCACTAAGAGGATTCGCCCCTCATCATCCTCGATCACCGCCCCCACTGCAACCATTATTCCCCGCATAGAAGCCCTTCCTAAAGTAGGGGCAAGACCCCCATTTTTATAATATCAGTAAGTATCGCCGGGTAAATCCCGATGAGCATGATCACCGCCACCATGGCGAAGATGTAGCACCTCTCCAGCCTATCGGCATCTGGCGTTCCCTCATACTGCGACTTGGGGGGACCATAGAACACACGCTGGAGCATCCAAAGGATGTATCCTGCGCCGATCACGACACCCAAAATGGCGATGACGGTATAGATTTGGATGCCAGGCACCGCCGTGCTTTTGAAGCTGCCAAGGAAGACCAGGAACTCAGCAGCGAAGCCGCTCGTGCTAGGGAGTCCCAGGGAGGCAAGCCCGGCGACGCTGAAAACCACCACGATTATCGGCATGCGGCGGGCAAGCCCACCAAGCTTCGGGATGCTCCGTTCATGCGCTTTTTCATAGACCAGGCCCACTAGGGCGAAGAGGAGCCCTGTAATGAGACCGTGGCTGAACATCTGCAATGTGGCTCCGGTCATGCTCACCTGAGAGAGGGCGAAAATTCCCAAGAGCACAAAGCCCATATGGCTGATACTGCTGTATGCGATCAGCCTCTTCAGATCGGTCTGCCTCAAGGTTACCGCCGCCCCATAGATGACACCGATCACCGCTAACAAAACGAGGAGCCAGGCATACTTAAGGCTAACATCAGGG
>JACUUT010000076.1 GCA_014859165.1 Dehalococcoidia bacterium | reverse complement strand
GATTGATACCAGCAGATGTGATGGATAGGATAAAGACCTGGCTTATAGGATTGAGCTTTGCTATTGCCGCTGGGGTGGCTGCGCTGTTGATAATGCTGGGATCCACCTACCCGATTTACCATGCCCATTTCTGGCCCGCTCTCGTCATCGTAGCGTGTGGAGGGGGCTGGCTTCTTCTAGTAAAGGGTAAGGTGGCCAGATTAGGCCTCTCGCTCATCGTCCTGCTATTGGGAATATGGGTCTTGATTAATGTGGCTAGTGGTTGCTCAATTGCTAAACCCCCAGCGGTGACTGTAATACCGTATGTGATGCCGCTAATAGGGCTGGGGCAGATAGGGCCAGGAACGCTAGACTTAATGAACGATTTAGCAGCGGGCGATATCACCTTTGTAGCCCCGATTGTGCCGGCGATAGTCTCGTTCTTCAGCGGGGCAGGAGCGGTGGTTGCCATTGCTGCCTCTAGCCTGGGGATTCTGGGTGCAATGAGGACGAAGAAGTAGTTCCTTCAGCGTAAGGCATCGGCTTCGCTTCTCGAACGCATATGCTACTGAAGCCTTCCCCGATATATCGGGGAAGGCTTCGTTTTGGCCTTTAGAGCGAAAAACTTGAGATTAGACTTGCAGTATGCTAGGATTCCACTATGGAGCAAAGCTATATCAGGAACTTCTGTATCATCGCCCACATCGACCACGGCAAGTCCACGCTCGCCGATCGCCTCCTTGAATTCACAGGCACCATCAGCAAGCGGGAGATGCGGGAGCAGTTCCTCGACCTGATGGAGCTGGAGCGGGAGAGGGGGATCACCATCAAGGCGCAGGCGGTGAGGATGGGATATACTGCCTCCAATGGCGAGGAGTATCAGCTCAACCTTATCGATACCCCGGGGCACGTCGACTTCACCTACGAGGTCTCAAGAAGCCTGGCTGCCTGTGAGGGGGCGATCCTGGTGGTCGATGCTGCTCAGGGGATTCAGGCGCAAACCCTGGCCAATGTCTATATCGCCCGGGAATATAACCTGGTGCTGATCCCCGTGATCAATAAAATAGATTTGGCCAATGCGCAGCCTGAGAATGTGGCCAAGGAATTGGAGTCTATCATTGGTTTCCCTCATAGCGAGGTTATCTTTGCCTCGGCCAGGGAGGGGATCGGGACCAACGATATCCTGGAAGCCATTATCCGAAGGATCCCTCCCCCCAAAGGTGAGCCTCAGGTGCCATTACGGGCGCTTATCTTCGACTCAAAGTATGACCCCTATAAGGGGGTGATCGTCTATGTAAGGTTAGTCGATGGGGCGGTTTCTAAAGGGGAAGGCCTCAGGCTGATGTCCTCGGGGGAACCTTTCGAGGCCCTGGAGGTCGGCGTTTTCAAGCCCTGGCTAACGCCGGTAGAGAGCCTGGGCGCTGGGGAGGTGGGCTATATCGCCACGGGGCTCAAGAGCGTTGGGGAGTGTCGGGTGGGCGATACCATCACCCTAGAGGAGAATGCGGCGGAGCCGCTTCCCGGCTATCGCCCCGCCAAGCCTATGGTCTTTGCCGGCCTTTACCCTTTGGAGGGTGAGGATTACCTTCTGCTGCGCGACGGGTTGGACAAGCTCAGGCTTAATGATGCCTCCCTGGCCTATGAACCGGAGACCAGCGCCGCCCTGGGATTTGGATTTCGTTGCGGCTTTCTGGGCATGCTTCATATGGAGATCGTTGGGGAGCGGCTGAAGCGGGAGTATGGGCTCGATATTCTCGTCACCGCTCCCAGCGTTGCCTACCAGGTCACCAAGAATGATGGTAAGGAGCTCACGGTGGCTAATCCCTCCAGGCTGCCACCGATGGGCGAGATTAAGGAGATCAGGGAGCCGTGGATGTCAATCAGCATCATCACACCCAGTAGATATATAGGCACCTTGATGGAGCTCCTGAGGGGGCGGAGGGGCGAGTTTAAGGGGATGGAGTATTTGGAGCGAGAAGCGCCTCAACCCCTGGAGCCAAGCTCCGATCTCAGGGTGCTCCTCAAATACGAGATCCCGCTCACCGAGATCATCGTCGATTTTTATGACCTGCTTAAGTCGTGCACCCATGGCTATGCCTCTATGGACTACACATTCTCCTCTTATCGACCCGCTCGGCTGGTGAAGCTGGAGATTCTGGTCAATAACCAGCCGGTTGATGCCCTTTCCTTCATCATCCCCACTGAGGGGGCCTATCGGCGGGGGAGGGCTTTGGTGGAGAAGTTCAGGGGCCTCATCCCCAAGCAGCTATTCGATGTCGCCATTCAGGCAGCGATCGGGCAGCGGGTCATCGCCAGGGAAAATATCAAAGCGTTGCGCAAGGATGTTACCGCCAAGTGCTACGGGGGCGATGTCACCCGAAAGCGCAAGCTTCTGGAGAAGCAGGCTGCGGGGAAGAAGAGGATGAAGAGGATGGGAAGGGTGGAGATCCCCCCCGAGGCCTTCGTGGAGGTTCTCAAGCTTCCTCGACCTTAGAGGTCGGCGATTAGCTTCTGTAGATAATCTTTTATTTCGGCGCCCATTTCGGGGTGCTTTAGAGCGAGAGCTACCGAGGCCTTTAAGAGACCCAGTGGCTTGCCAGCATCGTAGTACACCCCCTCAAACTCATAGCCATATATCGCTTGCTGCCCAAGAAGCCGCACTAACCCATCGGTGAGCTGGATCTCTCCCCTCTTGTCCGGTAAAGTTCTCCTTAGCGCCTCAAAGATCTCTGGGGTGAGAATATATCGACCCAGTATCGCCAGGTCCGAGGGGGCATCCGCGGGCCCGGGCTTTTCCACCATATCTAAGACCTGATATACCCGCTCTTCCACTTGCTTTGGCTTAATGATGCCGTATCTTTTGGTATCCTCCTCTGCCACCCGCCAAAGGGCAATCACGCTCCCTTCATAATGGCGGTATACCTCAAGCATCTGCTTTATGAGGGGAGGCTCGGCATCGAAGATGTCATCGGGCAAGAAGACGGCGAAGGGCTCATCGCCCACAACTTCTCTGGCGGCGAGGATAGCATGTCCCAGCCCAAGGTGCTCCCTCTGCCTGATGTAGCATATATTGGCCAGCTCAGCGAGGCGACGCACCTCCCCTAGCAGCCCCTCTTCCCCCTTTTGCTCCAAGATATATTCCAGCTCAAAGGATCGGTCGAAGTGGTTCTCCATGGCGCTTTTCCCCGAGGATGTTACGATGATGATCTGCTCGATGCCTGAGGAGACAGCCTCCTCAACAATATGCTGAATCATTGGCTTATCTGCCAGTGGGAGCATCTCCTTGGGGATGACCTTGGTTGCCGGCAGGAACCTCGTTCCCCAACCGGCCGCTGGGATCACCGCCTTACGAATTTCCATCATAGTTTCACTATTCTACACGAAGCCCGAACTAGGGGCAAGAGATTCCTAGGCTGACTCGCTCTGATAGATGGATGACACCTGTGCCTGTCATTCTGAGCGTAGCGAAGAATCTCCAATGTTCTTTAGACCCTTCGCTTCACTCAGGGTGACATAAGAGTATAGGCTTGACAAGGAACCCTCGGTGGGATAGTATCAGAGCGAGGTCGTGCTAGGCGGGGAGTTAGCGGTGCCCTGTACTCGCAATCCGCTACAGCGGGGCTGAATTCCCGCTCGAGGTCTTGAGCTTTTTGGGACTGCCTGTGTTAAGCGGCGTTGAAGGCTGGGTCCTGCGCGGCAGAACACTATGAACCCCGTCAGGTCCGGGAG
>JACUUT010000009.1 GCA_014859165.1 Dehalococcoidia bacterium | reverse complement strand
TACCTGAAGCACTACCTTTTCACCAACCATTTGCGCCCGATAGCCCACACCAACCAGCTCCAGGTCCTTCTGAAAGCCCTTGTTCACCCCCTCCACCATGTTGGCAAGAAGGCTCCTGGTTAGCCCATGAAGCGAGCGATGAATCCGATTATCGCTTGTCCGAGAGACCGTGAGCGTGCCATCATTCAAGGAGATAGAGATCGCCGGGTTAAAGGAGCGTGAAAGCTCCCCCAGGGGACCTTTCACCCTCACCTCGCTCCCTCTGATCTCGATCTCAACCCCTTGAGGCAAGGGGATGGGCATCTTTCCTACTCGGGACATCGCCTCTCCTTTACCATATATAACAAAGCAGCTCGCCACCAACTTTTTGCCGCCAAGCCTGCTGCCCGCTCATCACCCCCTTGGGGGTGGAGAGAATGGCAATGCCCACGCCCCCATAGACCCGGGGGATCTCCGTCCGCTGCACATATACCCTGAGCCCCGGCTTGGAGACCCGCTTGAGTCCGGTGAGCATAGGCTCCTTCTTTTCCGTATATTTGAGATATATCTTTATCATCCGTTGTGGCTTTCCCTTCAAGACCTCATAATCCCCAATAAAGCCCTCCTCTCTAAGGATCTTGACAATGGAGAGCTTCATCCCAGAGGCAGGCATAAGCACAAAGTCGTGCCTTGCAAGGATGGCATTGCGTATTCGAGTTAGCATGTCAGCGATGGGATCGGTGGCCATTTTTTCGTCCTTTTCAGTCGTCTCTCTGAATCAACCCCTGTCATTGCGAGCCGAAGGCGAAGCAATCTTTACCCGCTTCGCTTTTCCTCTGAGATTTCTTCGTCCCCCGACAAGTCGGGGTCCTCGCAACGACACGGAATTTGACAAACTAGTTCGGTTTCCCCTCCAGCTACCTATCCATCCGTATAGTTCGAAAAAACGAAACTACCAGCTAGACTTCCTCACCCCGGGCAGCTTCCCCTGAAGGGCTAGCTCCCTGAAACAAATGCGACAAAGCCCAAAATGGCGGATATAGGCCCGCGGCCGTCCACACAGGCTGCAGCGATTCCTTTTTTGCACTTTATACTTTGGTGTTCGTTGCGCCTTTACAATCTTGGATACCTTCGCCATTTTCCGCCTTTTTCGCCCTGGGGGCTCCCCGATTTATCGGGGTAAAGGGGCTACCATCTCCTTTCGTATCTAATAACTTAAAAAGCCTCTTTATCCTCGCTGGAACGGCATTCCCAAAAGCTCGAGAAGCCTCCTCCCTTCATCATTAGTCCGCGCAGTGGTGATGATGGAGACCTCGAGTCCCCTTATCTTATCCACCTTATCATACTCGATCTCCGGGAAGATAATCTGCTCCTTTAATCCCAGGGTATAATTGCCCCTGCCATCGAAGGAGTTTCTCGGCGTCCCCTGAAAATCGCGAAGGCGGGGCAGGGTGGCGTTCACCAGCTTATCGAAGAAATCATACATCCGCTTCCCCCGCAGTGTTACCATCATACCGATGGGCATCCCCTTACGGAGCTTAAAAGCGGAGACGGACCACTTGGCCCTGGTGATCACCGGGTGCTGCCCCGTGATCGCTGCTAGATCCCGCTCCGCCGCCTCAAGGGCATGGGGATTTTGAGTTGCCTCCCCAAGTCCAATGTTGATCACGATCTTCCCCAAGCGGGGCGCCTGCATCACGTTCTTGTAGTCGAACTCCCCCATCAGAGTGGGCAAGACCTCTTTTTGATAAATCTCCTTTAGTCGGGACATCAGTCGATCACCTCACCGCAGCGGCGGCATACCCTCACCCTACTCCCATCCTCCAGGAAGCGAAAGCTAACGCGAGTGGGTTGGTTGCACTTGGTGCAAAGGAGCATCACATTGGAAACATGGATCGGGGCCTCCCGCTCAATGATGCCTGCCTGCCTCACTGTTCCCCGCGGTCTCATGTGGCGCTTCACCTTATTTACGCCATCCACCACCACACGGCTCTCTTTAGGCAGGGATTGACGCACGCTACCCTTCTTCCCTTTATCCTTCCCGGCAATGACGAGCACGGTATCATCTTTTCTTATCTTCATCTTATAGCACCTCTGGAGCTAGGGAAAGGATCTTCATAAAGTTCTTCTCCCTAAGCTCCCTGGCCACCGGACCGAAGATGCGAGTCCCCTTAGGATTGTTCTTATCGGAAAGGATCACCGCAGCGTTCTCATCGAACCTGATATATGAGCCATCGTAGCGCCGATAGGGCTTTGCGGTGCGCACCACCACGGCGCGGACCACATCGCCTTTTTTAACTGCCCCTCCCGGCGTTGCCTCCTTAACCGAGGCCACGATGATGTCGCCGACCCGGGCATATCGCTTCCTCGTCCCGCCAGGAACATTGATGCACATAATGCTCTTCGCCCCGGTGTTATCGGCCACCCTCAGCCTGGTATAGGGCTGAATCATGATGTCTCACCTCTGGACAATATCTCCACTACCCGCCAGCATTTCTCCTTGGATAGGGGGCGGGTTTCCTCAATCCGTACCACATCACCTATGACACAGGCATTCTGCTCATCATGAGCCTTGAATTTCTTAATGTGTCTCACTGCTCGCTTATATAACGGGTGTGGTCTATAGGACTCCACAACCACCACCACGCTCTTATCCATCTTGTTGCTGACCACACGACCCATCTTGGTTTTTCTTCGCTTGCTTGTTTCCCCCATCAAAGCGCTATTCCTCAAAAAGCTCCCTTTCCCTCATAATGGTCTTGATTCTAGCGATCCTCTTCCTTACATTGCGAATCTCGTGATAATTCACCAGTTGCTTGGTGGCGAGGCGAAATCTCAGGTTGAGTAGCTCCCGATAGGCCCCGTCAAGCTGCTTTTTAAGCTCCTCAGAGCTCAAGGCGCGAATCTCCTGGATCATCACTTCAACTGACCTCTTGATGGGATATGTCGCGGCGCACAAACCTGGTATCGATAGGGAGTTTATGGGAGGCAAGCCGCATCGCCTCCCTGGCATCCTCCTCCCCAACCCCAGCGATCTCATAGAGGATCCTCCCCGGCTTAACCACCGCAACCCAGTGGTCCACTGAGCCCTTGCCACCGCCCATGCGGGTCTCCGCAGGCTTTGAGGTCACCGGTTTATCGGGGAAGACACATATCCAAACCTTGCCCCCACGCTTCACATGGTGGACAATGGCTCTGCGTCCCGCCTCGATCTGCCTCGAGGTAAGCCAGCAAGCCCCTTGAGCCTGAAGCCCATATTCACCAAACGAGAGCGTATTGCCTGATTGTGCCCTTCCGCGGCGCCGACCGCGATGTTGTTTTCGATACTTTACCCGCTTCGGCTGTAGCATGATCCCCATCCTCTATTAAGAGGGCTGTTCCTCCTCTTGCTTCTCCTCGTGAACCTCTACCTCAATCCCCTCGCTAGCACCCCCTTTCGGCTCCACCGGTGCCCCCGCTAGCGGGGTTTCAACTGGTAGCATTTTAGGCTCGGGGAGGATGTCACCCTTATATATCCAAACCTTAACCCCAGTGCGACCCAAGACGGTGTGTGCCTCAGCCAGGGCGTAGTCGATATCGGCGCGCAGGGTATGAAGGGGCACCCTCCCCTGATGCAGCGTCTCCCTCCTGGCATACTCTGAGCTAGCAAGCCTACCCGAGCAGGTGACCTTTATCCCCTGGGCACCGCTTTCCATATCCCGAGAGATCGCCTGCTTCATGGCACGCCGATGCGAAATGCGTCGCCCTATCTGCTGGGCAATGTTCCCGGCCACCAGATAAGCATCAAGCTCAGGCTGGCGAATTTCCTGGATGTTCAGCCGAACCCGCTTTCCAGTAAGCCCCTCCAAGAGGAGCCTCATTTCACTGACCCGCTGCCCCCCCCTGCCGATGACGATCCCCGGCCTCGCTGTATAGATAGTTACAGATACCTGATTGGCCGCCCGCTCGATTTCAGCGCGAGACACATCAGCATCCCCATATTTCGATTTGATAACTTTTCGGATCTTGAGGTCTTCCTGCAAAAGCTCGGTATAGTATTTGTCGGCGTACCATTTCGCCTGCCAATCCTTGCTCACACCAAGCCTAAACCCTACGGGATGGACCTTATGCCCCATTCATTCCCCCTCTTTAACTACCACGGTGATATGGCTTGAGCGCTTGAGAATCGGTTTTGTTCGCCCCCTCGGCCCCGCCCGATGTCTCTTCAAGCTACGCCCCTCATCAACAAAGATCCTCACTATCCTCAATTCCGATGGTGTCATCTCCAAGTTGTTCTCCGCATTGGCGGCGGCCGACTTTACCACCTTGGCCACAGTTCTGGCTGATGGAGAGGGCAGGAACCTTAAAATAGTCAAAGCCTCATCCACCTTCTTGCCCCGCACCACATCCACTATGGGACGCAGTTTCCGAGGCGATGTCCTAATATATTTTGCAGTGGCCCTTACCTCCATAATACCTACTTCTTTGTCCTCTTCTTAATTATGGCAACCCGCTCCGACCTACCCGAGTGCCCCCTGAAGGTTCTGGTGAAAGCAAACTCACCCAGCTTGTGCCCCACCATATTCTCCGTAATAAAGATGGGCACATGTCTCCTTCCATCGTGCACCCCGATGGTGTGGCCGATCATCTCCGGTAAAATGGTCGAGGCTCGCGACCATGTCTTGATCACCGCCTTCTGCCCCGACTGGTTTAAGGTCTCCACCTTCTTAATCAGTTTCGGGTCAACAAATGGACCCTTCTTAGAGGAGCGGGACATCGCTCACTTCCTCCTCTTCACGATCATGCTATCAGTAACCTTGTTTCTGCGGGTGCGATAGCCCAGCGCTGGCTTCCCCCACGGGGTTTTGGGGCCGGGCAGGCCAATGGGGGAGCGACCTTCGCCTCCACCATGAGGGTGATCCCTGGGGGTCATCGCTGAGCCGCGCACTGTGGGGCGTATCCCCAGGTGTCTTTTCCGCCCTGCCTTTCCCAGCTTGATATGCTGATGGTCAACATTGCCCACCTGACCGATGGTGGCAAAGCACTCGATATGGATTCGCCGTATCTCGCCGGAGGGCATCCTCACCAGGGCATAGCTATCCTCCTTGGCCATGAGCTGAGCCGAAGCGCCGGCGCTCCTCACTAGCTGCCCCCCCTTGCCACGGTGAAGCTCAATATTGTGGATCGCTGTGCCTGTGGGAATCGACTTTAGGGGCAGGGCATTGCCCGTCTTTATCTCAGCATCGCTGCCCGCCATAACTCTGTCCCCCACCTTGAGGCCGATCGGGGCAAGAATGTAACGCTTCTCCCCATCGGCGTAATGGATGAGGGCGATGCGCGCCGAGCGATTGGGGTCGTATTCGATGGCGGCCACATTGCCGGGGATGCCCAGCTTATCCCGTTTGAAGTCGATGATGCGGAGCATCCTCTTGGCACCACCGCCCCGATGGCGCACCGTGATACGGCCTTGATTGCTTCTCCCCGCCTTCTTCTTGAGCGGCTTAAGAAGGGACTTCTCGGGCTTCTTCTTGGTGAGCTCCTCGAATGTGGCGCCGGTCATTCCCCTTCGCCCCGGCGATGTCGGTTTATATACTTTAAGAGGCATTTTTCGCCCTTTCCTATTTCGTCCTTTCCTTAACTCTTCTTTTGACTAAACTGTAAATTGCGTCGCCGGCACTTAACCCAAACAAGGCGACTTCCGGCTTATACCCCCTCGAAGAACTCGATCTTATGCCCTGACTTCAGGGTGACCACCGCCTTCTTCCAGGGCGAGGTCTTGCTCCTCCTTCTGCCCGGGCCACGCCACTTGGCGGGCATGGTTATCACATTCACCCCCTCCACCTCGACCTTAAACGCTAGCTCCACCGCCTGTTTGATCTGCTGCTTATTGGCATCTCGCCCCACCTCAAAGGTATATTTGCCCCGCTCCTGAAGGGCGGTGCTCTTCTCGGTGATAATGGGACGGCGGAGTATCTCTAGGCTCTCCATTTCTCATGCCTCTAACGGCGTCGCTCTCTTCCCCTTGGGCATCCACTTCTCCTCCACCCTGCGCACCGCAGCCACAGTGATCATCAATACCCGATGAGAGAGGAGATCGACGACATTGAGCAACTCGGCGGGCAATGTCTTGATCCTCTCCAGGCTGCGCGCCGACTTATATACATTGGGGTCGGGCTCAGCGGTAACGATGAGAGCGGAGGAATCGACCCCCAGATTTGCCAGGATGCGAGCCATCTCCTTGGTCTTGATCTCTGCCAGGGCAAGCTCATCCACCACGATGATCTCGCCTTCGGCAACCTTCGATGAGAGGACGCATCTTAGGGCAAGGCGGCGCATCTTCTTAGGCATCGCCTGGCGATAGCTCCGTGGATGAGGTCCGAAGACTATGCCGCCACCTCGCAAAATCGGTGACCTGGAACTCCCCCGCCTCGCTCGGCCGGTGCCCTTCTGGCGGAAGGGCTTCCTCCCTCCACCCGAAACCTGGCCTCTGGTCTTGGTGCTCACCGTGCCCTGGCGGGCATTAGCCAGTTGCCTCACCAGGGCCTGGTGCACCACTGCCTGGTTTGGAGGAACCCCAAAAACCTCCTCCTTTAGCTCGATATGGTCGACAACCTCTCCCAAGAGGTTATGAACAGGAACCAGCACCATTCACTGCTCCTCAATAGGGATATCAGATAGCTTGCCATCCATCAAATAAACTACCCTTTCAGCGCTTTCGGCAATGCGTCGATCGTGGGTGACAATGATAAAGGTTTTCCCCTGCTCCTTGTTCAACCGGTGCATCAGCTCAATGATCTCAGCACCGGTTCTGGTATCCAGGTTGCCGGTGGGCTCATCAGCAAGGATAACGGTGGGATTTAGCATCAGGGCGCGGGCGATAGCCACCCTTTGCTGCTCGCCACCGGAGAGCTCCCCTGGCTTATGATGCATGCGATCCTTAAGCCCCACCAGCTCCAAGAGCCGCATCGCCCTTTTCTTATACCGTTTATTCCCCCTTACCGGTAGCACCGGCATGAGCACGTTTTGTAGCGCGTTCAGCGTCGGCACCAGATAATATGTCTGGAAAATGAAGCCAAGCTTTCCCCGCCTCATCTGGTAAAGCCGCCTCTCCGGGACGCTGGTCGTTTCCACACCATCGATAACCACCTTCCCTTCAGTGGGACGGTCCAGGGCACCGATCATATTTAAGAGGGTAGTCTTGCCGCTTCCCGATGGCCCCTGCACGGCGATAAATTCCCCTTTTCTCACTCTGAGATCCACCTCTTTCAGAGCAACCACCCTGGTGGTACCTCTACCGTAGACTTTAGTCAGCTTTTGGGCGACGACAATGTTTTCCCGCTGGTCCTCACCCGTAGCTAGACGTCTCTCCAGCTCCTCGACCTTCCTTTTGAGTGCGGCAATGGTCTCCTGTCCTTCCATGACCCCTCTCTATATTGCCCTCAGGCTTTCTATAGGGCTCACCCGCGCTGCCCTCAATGCTGGGTAAAACCCGCCGGCCAGCCCCATGAATACCCCGAAAGTGCCGATGATGGCGACCAACCGCACCGTAATAACAGCGATCTCCACGTTAAGATAGCTATCGATGCCCTGCCCCGCTCCATATCCGATGGCTAGCCCCGCAGCAGCCCCCAGCAGGCCAACGGTGATCGATTGCACCACCACCGAGCCGATGATGTTCCCATTAGACCAGCCCGATGCCTTGAGGATGCCAAATTCCTTTGTCCTTTCGATCACCGAGATGAGCATAACGATGAAGATTGAGACACCACCAGCTATGGCAGCCACCAGGGAGACGATCCACAGGAAGCTGCTGAATGTACCCATCATTTCCGTGAAGCTCTCCAGCATTTCTGTGGCCACAGTGGTGCCGACCGGAACCGGTTCGTTCCGGAACATCTCTCCTATCTCATTTGCGACATCGGTTACGTAATCTATACTGGTAGCCTCGACGCCGATGAAATTTACCTCATTCGCAGCGATGGTCTGCATCAGGCTCCTCGCAGTATCTAAGTCGGTATAGATGCTATAATCGTACATGGTGTTACCGGTCTCGAATATGCCTACCACAGTGAGCGTGATTGCAGAGCTACCGCTGCCCAATACAAGCATCTCCATGGTGCCGCCGACTTTAGCATAATCCCCTCCCCTGGCAGCTACAGCAGCCAAGGTACCGATAATGACCTCATTCTCGCTGGCTGTGGTTAAGGGTTCACCCTTAATGATATTGCCCGGCGCTACTGGGTCGTCCTCCTCGATCTCGCGCTCCAAATCTATACCCCTCAAAAGTGTACCCATAGGGTCGCCGAAGGCGTAATCCTCGGTGGGGACGAATACCGTTATCTGCGGGCTTACTCTATCCACGTTTTCTATCGTCTCTATCTCATCTGCATATGAAATCGGCATGCCTATGGGGCTGGGTATCATAAACCCCAAGGGTGCTGCCTTGGGGTAAACAGCGATACCCCCCGCCATTTCATCCATCATTTCGTTCATTTGCTGGTCCATGCCATCGGAGATGCTGAGCAAGACCGTCATCAGGGCGACGCCTAGAGCAGTTCCGAAAATGGCGATAAAGGCGATTCCCTTTCTCCTGAAGGCATTGCGGATAGAAAATCTAAACATAACTAAAGCCTCATATGGTCGATTTCCTGATCGTTACCAGCCCTCTTCTGGCACCGGGCACTGCCCCACGAATCAGGAGCAGGTTGCGTTCAGTATCGGCCTCCACCACCTTCAGGCGGCGCACTGTCACCCGCTCATTCCCCATATGACCCGCCATCCTCATTCCCTTCCACACTCTCCCTGGGCTGGTGGTTGCCCCTATAGAGCCGGGGGCGCGATGGCGATCGGATTGACCGTGTGTCTTGGGACCGCCAGCAAAGTGGTGGCGCTTCACTACGCCAGCAAAGCCCTTCCCCTTGGATATGCCGGAGACATCCACCAGATCGCCAGCCTTAAATATGCCTACATCTACCATCTGCCCCACCTGAATGGCGTCGATGTCCGATGCCTCGAACTCGCGGAGGTATTTGAGCAAGCCCACCTTCTTAAGATGCCCACTCTGGGGGGAGTTGAGCCGTTTCGCCGTGCCAAAGCCAAGCTGAACAGCCTCATAGCCCTCTTTTCCCACCCGCTTGATCTGGGTCACAGAGCAGGGTCCGGCCTCGATGGCGGTAACTGCCATCACCTTTCCATCCTCCCTGAAAACCTGGGTCATCCCGATCTTTCGCCCGATAATTCCCTGAATCATCTTCTCTCACTTAAAGCTTAATCTCTATATCCACCCCTGCGGGCAGGTCCAGCCGGGTCAAGGTATCGATGGTCCTTGATGTCGGCTCCAGGATGTCGATCAACCTCTTATGGGTGCGAATCTCAAACTGCTCCCTGGAGTCCTTATCCACATGGGGGGAGCGGATGACACAGAACTTCTTAATGTGAGTAGGCAGAGGGACTGGGCCCACCACCTTAGCCCCAGTTTGTTCCGCAACCTCCACGATCTGCTTTGCCGATTGATCCAATATCCTATGGTCAAAGGACTTCAGCTTGATGCGAATCTTTTGCTTGGGCATCCTAGCCCCCTCTCACCCTTCCCGGAAGGGCGGTGAGCTGCTGGGCTAAATTTGAGGGCAGTTCCTCATAGCCATAAAACTCCATAGAGTAGTTTGCCCTCCCCTGGCTCATCGACCTAAGATCGGTAGCATAGCCGAAGGTCTCCGCCAGGGGAACGAAGCAACGGATTATCTTCACGCCACCCAGAGATTCGATGCTCGTGACTTGACCCCTCCTTGAGTTCATGTCTCCAATGATGTCGCCAAGGAATTCCTCGGGGGTAGCTACCTCCATCTTCATGTCTGGCTCAAGGATAATGGGCTGGGCCCGTTTCACCCCATCCTTTAGCGCTATAGAGGCGGCGATCTTGAAGGCTATCTCCGAGGAATCAACCTCGTGAAAGCTGCCATCATAAAGGGTAGCCTTGACATCGATCACCGGATAGCCAGCCAAAACACCACTCCCCATAGCCTCCTTAATCCCGCTCTCCACATAGGGGATATATTGCTTGGGGATAGCGTTACCCCGAATTCGATTCACAAACTCAAAGCCGCTCCCTCTCTCACCGGGGCAAAGCTCGATCCAGACATGCCCATATTGCCCCCGTCCACCAGACTGCCTGATGAACCTCCCCTCGGTTTTCACCGGCAGGGTGATGGTCTCCTTATAGGCAACACGGGGCTTGCCCACATTGGCCCCCACCCTGAACTCACGCAGTATCCTCTCCACGATGACCTCAAGATGGAGCTCGCCCATCCCTGAGATGATGGTTTGCCCAGTTTCCCCATCATAAAAGGTGCTGAAGGTGGGGTCCTCTTCAGCCAATTTTGCCAGGGCAGCATCCAGTTTATCCTGATCAGCCTTCGACTTGGGCTCGATAGCTACCGAGATCACCGGCTGGGGGAAGCGGATCGCCTCCAGAGCAATGAGTGCATTGGGGTGACACAGGGTGTCGCCGGTAAAAGTGTTCTTCAAGCCGAGGGCAGCAGCGATGTCGCCAGCCTCAGCCCTCTCAACCTCCTCACGATGGTTAGCATGCATCTGAAGCAGTCGTCCGATCCTTTCCCGGCGCTCCGTGCTGGAATTATACACCTGAGCCCCGGCCTCCACCTTACCCGAATAAACCCTGAAATAGACCAGCCTGCCGACAAAGGGGTCAGAGACTATTTTAAAGGCCAGGGCAGCGAAGGGGGCGCCATCGCTGGGCGAGCGATAAAGCTTCTCGCCGCTTCTTGGATCCATGCCCACAATCGGTGGCATCTCCATAGGTGAAGGGAGGTAGGCGACAATGGCGTCCAGCAGGGGCTGGATCCCTTTGTTCTTTAGAGCGCTGCCACAAAGAACGGGCACCACCTTATTTGCTATGGTTGCCCGTCTGAGAGCCTCTTTAATATCTGAGGCACTGATAGTACCACCCTCTAAATAGAGAGCTATCAACCGCTCGTCGACCTCCGCAAGCCTCTCGATCATCTCCTCCCGATACCTATTTGAGGCTTCCTCATATCCCTGAGGAATGCCTTTTTCTATGGGGCTTGCGTCTGGATCCTCGGAAAATACCCAAGCCCTTTTCTCTATTAAATCGATAACGCCCTCAAAAGAGTCTTCGGCTCCTAGGGGCAATTGTATTGGCAGGGCATGAGCGCCCAACCTCACCCTGATCATCTCCACGTTGCGGTTGAAGTCGGCACCGATGCGGTCCATCTTGTTGACGAAGCAAATCTTGGGGACGCCATATTTATCCGACTGTCGCCAAACCGTCTCCGACTGGGGCTCAACGCCAGCCACTGCATCGAGAACTACAATGCCCCCATCCAGAACCCGCAGGCTTCGCTCCACCTCAGCGGTAAAGTCCACATGCCCTGGGGTATCGATGATGTTAATACGATGGTCCCGCCAATGGCAGGTGGTGGCCGCAGCGGTAATGGTGATCCCTCGCTCCCTTTCCTGCTCCATCCAGTCCATCACCGCCGTTCCCTCATCCACGTCGCCAAGCTTATAGGTGCGACCCGTATAATAAAGAACCCTCTCGGTAGTCGTTGTTTTCCCCGCATCTATATGGGCAATAATACCGACGTTCCTGATTCGCTCTAAAGGGAATGTCCTTGGCATATTCCTCACCACCGATAGTGCACAAAGGCTCTATTTGCCTCCGCCATCCTATGGGTATCCTCACGCTTTTTAACGGTGACCCCCTGTCGCTGGGCAGCGTCCAAGATCTCCGCCGCCAGTTTCTCCGCCATGGACTTACCCGTGCGAGCCCTTGCCGACCCGATCAGCCATCGCATGGCCAGGGAAAGACCACGCTCTGCCCCCACCTCCATAGGCACTTGATAGGTAGCGCCACCAACGCGCCGCGGCTTGACCGCAAGAAGCGGCGTAGCATTTTTGATCGCCTGCTCCAGGGTATCCAAAGGGTCCCTTTTCACCCGCTCCTCAACGATGCCCAGAGCCTCATAGACGATCCGCTCAGCGGTGCTCTTCTTGCCCCGAGTCATCACCTTGTTGATCACCCTGGCCACGGTTACGCTCTGGTACCGAGGGTCAGGAGGGATCCCCCTTTTTATTGCCCGTGCCCTTCTAGGCATTTTTACCCCTCCCCGACATGTCGGTGCTTGGGCTGCTTCGTCCCATACTTGCTGCGACCCTGCTGCCTATTTTCCACGCCTCCAGCATCCATAGCGCCACGAATAATGTGATACCTCACCCCAGGTAAATCCTTCACCCGCCCCCCCCGAAGGAGCACCACGGAGTGTTCCTGAAGCCCGTGCCCCTCTCCAGGGATATAAGCGGTTACCTCCATGCCATTGGTTAGCCTAACGCGAGCGACCTTGCGTAGGGCGGAATTAGGTTTCTTTGGGGTCACCGTCTTAACCTGGATGCATACACCACGCCTTTGAGGTGAACCCCTCTCCTGCCCCATCCGACTCTTTAGGGCATTATAAGAAACACGCAACGCCGGTGATTTGGTCCTCTTTTTAATCCTCTTGCGCCCCTTTCGGATAAGCTGGTTAACAGTGGGCATTTTCCCCCCTAATCATAGTTAAAGGCCGAAAGCCTTAAAGCTGAGCTGCCTTACTAGCCCGCCCTTATGGGCCTTTCGACCTCTGTCCGGCTAGCCATTAAGCACTAATTTAATAATTTACCATTATTTGATAAATCTGTCAAGCTTATGGAATCAAATTATCGCATTTTGTTCTTTCATCGTAACTATATCATCCCAGGTATAGCCCAGTTCTAAGAGGATCTCTTCAGTGTGTTGACCCAGTTCGGGAGCCTTGCTTCCTATCCTGCCTGGCGTCTTGCTTAGCTCAACGGTGATCCCCACCACCTTGATTTCACCCACTTCCGGATCATCTAAACTCACGATATACTCATTTTCAAGAACCTGCGGGTCTGAAGTCAACTCGGTATAGCGTTTAACCGGTGACCAGATGAAATCATACCTGTCAAGGCATTCGGTCCATTCACTCAGGGTCTTGGTAAGGAATACCTCATTCAATATAGAATTAAGAGCTACCTTGTTTTCAATTATCGCTTCTCGCGAGTTAAATCTAGGGTCATCCTTCAAATGTTCAATGTCCAGTGCTTGACAAAACTCAGGCCAAACGGGATCAGTCTGGAACATTGCCAGTTGTATCCATCTTTTGTCCTTGGTTTGAAACAAATTATAAAGGGGCAGCTCGGAGTCGTGGGATGCACCAAGCATATCCTTCCCGGCAGCAAGAGACATGTCAATGCCGCAAGAGGCGATAGTCATAGCGCTCCCTAAAAGGGATACATGCACCATCTGACCCTCACCGGTTCGTTCCCTGTGAAAAAGGGCTAGCATAATGCCGTATGCCAGAAATGTTGCTGCTGCATAATCACCCATAGCCGGTGGGCACAGCGGAGGAGGAGCATCAGGCTCAACCAAGCCCGAGAGTAATCCAGAACTGGCAAGGCCGGTAACCTCAAATGCACCCCGATCCCGCGCCGGGCCCCTCAGTCCCCACCCGGTGCCAAGGGCATAGATGAGCCTAGGATTGATCCGAGATAGGGTATCATAATCCAATCCTAACCTCTCCAAGCCACCCATTCTCAGATTCGTTACAAAAATGTCTGCGTTTTCAATCAATTTGTATGCTACCTCGCGCCCTTTCTCATGACGCAAATTTATAGCCATGCTTTTTTTCCCACGGTGGTTCTGCTCAAAGTAAGCATTAAACTTGCCAATTGGTATCTGCCTCAGGCTATCTATCCAGCGAATAGGTTCACCACTTAGGTTATTCTCTATTTTGATTACCTGAGCCCCCATTTCAGCGAGGTAGGCAGCAGTCCGAGGACCAAAAGCAAATTGGGTCAAATCCAGAACCCTGATCCCTTCAAGAGGCATGCTCATCTATCTTTCTCCTCTTTTCATTACCATGTCATCGGATGGGAGTGCGGCGGCGAGCTTTAAGTGGAGTCATGCTCTTCCCGCTCCTGGCTCGTGGCCAGCGCTTGGTTAAGCCTTTTCATGAGGCGGGATTTGCGCCGGGCGGCATTATTGGGGTGGATCACCCCCTTTTGAGCTGCCTTGTCCAGAGCCCGCGCTGCCTCTTTTACCGACAACCGGGCGGCATCGAGATCATTTTGGAGGATCAACTTCCTTGCCTTGGTGATGGTGGTCTTCACCGAGCTGCGGATGGGTTTATTGCGCTCCGCTTCTCTTTGTTCCGCACGTGCTGCCTTCTGGGATGACTTTTTACCTGACAAGCTTTACCTCCTATGTGTGGCGGGCGACGCTGAGCACCCCACGAACCCCCTCCAGCTTGGAGAGGAGCCGACTCAGTTCCCTGATTCCCTTGGTCTCCAGGGTGAGGAATATCGAGATTGTCTGGTTATCATGGTCCGCTGTGCTCACCGCAGCGATGTTCACCTTTTCCTCAGCGACGATGGCGGAAATGTCCCGAAGCAACCCCACCCGATCCCAGGCCTCAATGTGAACCGGCACGGAATATAACTGGTCGGTGCGCTCCCATTCCACCTTAATCAATCGCTCCCTCTCATCCATGTTAGCGATGTTGGGGCAATCCTTGCGGTGAACGCTTATCCCCTTGGTGCGTGTAACATAGCCGATGATCTCATCGCCGGGCACGGGACTGCAGCAAGGGGCGAGATGGGTCAAGAGATCGCCCACCCCCATCACCTGAACCGCTGAGGAAACCCTGGGCTGACGCGGGGCAGCCTCGAGAAGGGCTAGGGGTTTCTCTTGCTGAACGGCAAGCTTTGTGGCAATTTGATGGGTGCTAATATCGCCATAACCGATGGCGGCCAGGAAGTCATCTACGCTTTCACGCTTAAAGAGGTCGGCAAGCTCCTCCTCGGAAAGGGATATCCCCAGGCGCCTGAGTTCCTTTTCCAGGAGCTCCTTGCCCCGCTGGATGTTCTCCTCACGCTCTTGCCGTCGAAACCATTGGCGGACCTTCTCCTTGGCGTGGGAGGTTTTGATGTAGCCTAAGGCGGGGTTGAGCCAATCGCGACTTGGGCCCTTATCTCCCTTGGCCGTAAGGATCTCCACGGTATCGCCATTTGAGAGCTGGTAGCTCAGGGGGACCATTCTCCTATTCACCTTTGCGCCAATGCAGCGATGACCTAAATCGGTGTGGACGCGGTAGGCGAAATCGAGGGGGGTGGAACCTGTGGGCAGATCCTTTATATCGCCCTTGGGGGTATATACCAGGACTCGGTCACCAAAGATATCGGCTCTTATGGACTCCACGAACTCAGCGCCGCCAACATCCTTATACCAATCGAGGAGCTGGCGCAGCACGCCGAGCTTCTCCTCGAACTCCTCATCCCCTTTCGCCCCCTCTTTATAGCGCCAGTGGGCGGCGATGCCGTATTCGGCAACACGGTGCATCTCACGGGTGCGAATTTGTATTTCCAAGGGGGTGTTGCCCATATACATCACCGTGGTATGAAGCGCCTTATACACCCCACCTCTGGGATTGACGATATAATCGTTGAACTCGCCGGGGATGGGATGCCAAAGGCTATGGACCACCCCCAGAGCGCTATAGCAATCCGGCACCTCATTCACCAGGATGCGAAATCCAAGGAGGTCGTAGATTTCGCTGAACTCCTTGCCGAGAGAGGTATATCTCTCCATCTTTCTATTTATGCTATAAATATGCTTCGACCTCCCGGTAACCTCCGCCTCGATCCTGGCCTTCTCCATCTCATCCTTGAGGATTTTGACAACCTGAGCAATATACCTCTCCCGCTCTTCCCTTCGAGCAGCAACGAGGTGAACAATGTTACGGTAGTTCTTCGGTTCCAAATAGCGAAACGCCAGGTCCTCAAGCTGCCACTTTATCTGCCAGATGCCCAAGCGATGGGCCACCGGGGCGTAGATCGCCATGGTTTCCTGAGCGATGGTGCGACGCTTTGAAGGGGGCACCCCCCTCAGGGTGCGCATGTTATGAAGCCGATCGGCAAGCTTGATGAACACCACCCGGATGTCCTCGGCCATCGCCATGAGCATCTTGCGCAGGCTCTCCGCCTGGGTTTCAATGTCGATGGCGCTCTTTTTTGGCTTGACCTCCTCAGGCCAGGAGACCTTACCCAGTTTCACCAGCCCTTCCACCAGCTTTGCCACCTCGGTGCCAAACCTCTTCTCGATATTGGTCAAAGTTACGCCACATTGCTCAGGAAGCTCGTGAAGCAGTGCGGCGGCGATGCAGTTTTCATCGAGCTGAAGCTCAGCAACGGTGATCGCGGTGCGGAGGGCATGCTCCAGGTAAAGCTCGTTAGCTTTATCGGCCTCGAGTGCCTGGGAGACAAATTCGTAGGCATCCTCGATGAGAGCCAGAGTCTCGCTGGGGAGATACTCCTGTGTTTCATCGATGAGTGCCCTGATATCTGTCTTCTTTCCCATAACGCTTTCAGTATAGCGCACCGACGGCGGTTGTGCAATTAACCTTTAAAAACATGGAAACTGGCCCCGATGAATCGGGGCCAGTTTTTCTTAACAGCTTCACAAAAAGCTAAAGGCCAGCTACCACCACTGCGATAAGGAGACCTATTGCCACAGCAGCCACTCCTAGCAAGTAGTTTAGCTTGCCAGAGACACCATCCATCTTAGAACCAAGCCCATCCACCCTAGAGCCAAGCTCATCCACCCTAAAACCAAGCCAAAATTCACCGAATGTAATATTAGGATTATTGTCAAACACCCCCTCCTTCTTCAGCGCCTCATAGAGAGCCTTGGCTTCCTCTAGACTGCGCTTTATCTTCTCCACCTCTTTAGGGCTCACTTTTATAGCGCTTTTCCCCTTTTTCATCGCCCCAACTCCCGAATGTATTATACAATCTAATTATACAATTTGTCAAATTGTATAATTAGAAAAATGAGTTGTATTTACAAGTTCTCCTACTATAATGTATGCTAATTTCGAAAAAGGAGGCTCTCTTTGTATAAGGCACCGCGGGGCACATCGGATATTTTGCCTGAGGAGCAGGGCTACTTTAGGTATATCGAGGAGCGGGCAGCGGAGCTTTGCCGGCTCTATGGCTATGAGCGAATCGATACCCCAGTCTTCGAGGATGCCCGTCTCTTTATTCGCACCATCGGCCCGGGGACAGACATTGTGGAGAAGGAGACCTACTCCTTTGAGGATCGCAGCGGGCAGGCGATGACCCTGCGCCCTGAGGGCACTGCCCCGATCTGCCGTGCCTATCTGGAGCATGGCATGCATAACCTGCCCCAGCCAGTGAGGCTTTACTACATTGCCTCCATCTTCAGATACGAGCGACCTCAAAAGGGGAGATACCGACAGCATCAGCAGTTTGGCTTTGAGGCCCTGGGCGATGCCGACCCCGCCCTAGACGCCGAGGTGATCGACATGGCATGGCGGTTTTTCGACCGTATTGGCTTGAGCCACCTCTGCCTCCAATTAAATAGCATCGGTTGCAAGTTATGTCGTCCTCACTATCTTGAGGAGCTCAAGGTGCATTACTCCGCTTATGGTGATCGCTTGTGCCCCGATTGCAAGGCAAGGCTCTTGAGGAACCCGCTTCGCCTCCTCGACTGTAAGAAGCCCTCATGTCAGGGCGTGGCCCAATCGGCACCGAGGAGCGTCGATTATCTGTGCCCCGAATGCGGGGAGCATTTCGAAAGCGTTTTGAGGTATCTATTCCTTCTGGGGATTCCTTTCGAAAAAAACCATCGCCTGGTGCGGGGACTCGATTACTATACGAGGACGGTTTTCGAGATCCAGCCCAAGGGCGAAGCGGGGGCGCAGAGCGCCCTGGGTGGCGGGGGGCGCTATGACGACCTCATCGAAGAGCTGGGAGGCAGGCCCACCCCGGCCATCGGCTTTGCGGCGGGTATGGAGAGGATCGTGCTCAATATGAAGGAGCAGGGTGTTTCGCCTCCTGCCCCATCAGGCTCCAAGGTGTTTGTGGCCTATTTTGGGGATGAAGCGAAGGATGAGGCGGTGAGGCTCATTGCTACGCTGCGCCGCACTGGCATTTCGGCTTTTTCGAGCTTTGGCGATCGAAGTCTAAAGGCGCAACTTAGACAGGCAGACGCTTTGGGAGCGAGCTACTGCCTTATCCTCAGCGAGGAGGAGGTGAAAACAGGCACTGCGATGCTCCGGGATATGGCAAAGGGGGAGCAGCGGAGGGTTTCAATGGGTGATGTGGTTGGCCAATTGCAAAAAGAGAACCATTGAATCCCAGTGCCCAAGTTCAAGAGGCCGTTTTCAGACTTAATATTCGGGCATCGGGGGCATTGAGGCCTTCTCTTTCTCCTTAATATCGGTGATCAGGGACTCCGTGGTGAGCACCATGGCGGCGACGCTCGCCGCATTCTCCAGCCCCGCTCTGGTCACCTTGGCCGGGTCGATGACCCCCCTCTCCTGCATGTTGGCGTAATCATCCCGCAGGGCGTCATAGCCAACCCCAGGTGGGCTCTTTTTCACCGCATCGACCACCACCGAGCCCTCTCTGCCGGCGTTGGTAGCGATCATGCGCATTGGCTCCTCGAGGGCCCGACTCACAATACGAACCCCGGTAGCTTCATCGCCCTCACCCTCAACCTTATCCAGGCAGGGCAGGGCATTGATAAAAGCGACCCCCCCGCCGGCGACGATGCCCTCCTCCACAGCAGCCTTGGTAGCGGAGAGGGCGTCTTCAACGCGGTGCTTTTTCTCCTTAAGCTCCACCTCGGTGGCGGCCCCCACCTTGATCACGGCAACCCCACCGGCGAGTTTTGCCAAGCGCTCCTGGAGCTTCTCCTTATCGAATTCGGAGGTGGTATCCTCTATCTGGGTCTTAACCTGCTTGATCCTCGCCTTAATAGCATCATCTGACCCCTTGCCCTCAATGATGGTGGTCTCCTCCTTAGTGGACACAACCCTCCTTGCCCGACCTAGGTCAGCAACGGTGGCGGAATCAAGCTTTCTTCCCATCTCCTCGGTGATCACCGTGCCCCCGGTGAGGATAGCCATATCCTCAAGCATCGCCTTCCTGCGATCGCCAAAGCCAGGCGCCTTCACGGCAAGGCAGTTGAGGGTGCCCCTTAGCTTGTTGACCACCAGTGTTGCCAGCGCCTCACCGTCAACATCCTCGGCGATGATAAGGATGTTCTTCGAAACCTGAAGCATCTTCTCTAGGGGAGGCAATAGGTCAGAAACGGGGGAGATCTTCTTATCGGTGAGCAAAATATAGGGCTCCTCGAGCACTACCTCCATGCGCTCCGGGTTGGTGATGAAGTAGGGGGAGATATAGCCTCGGTCGATCTGCATCCCCTCCACATACTCCGTCTCAAACTTTATCCCCTTTCCTTCCTCTACGGTGATCACTCCGTCCTTGCCCACCTTCTCCATAACCTCAGCGATAAGGTTTCCGATCTCCTCATCGGCCGCCGAGATGGCCGCCACCTGAGATACCTGTTCCTTGGTGGTCACCGGGACGGATTGCTTCTTGAGCTCCTCCAAAATAGCGGCTGTTGCCCTTTCTATGCCCCGCTTTATTGCCATGGGGTTGGCCCCGGCAGCAACATTCTTCAGCCCCTCATGAACCATCGCCTGGGCAAGCACGGTGGCTGTGGTGGTGCCATCGCCAGCGACGTCATTGGTCTTGGTGGCCACCTCCTTGATCAATTGGGCGCCGATGTTCTCGAAGGGGTCTTCCAGCTCGACCTCCTTGGCAATGGTGACCCCGTCGTTGGTTATCGTAGGGGGGCCAAACCTTTTGTCCAACACCACATTCCGCCCCTTGGGTCCCAGAGTTATCTTAACCGCATTGGCGAGGGCATCTATGCCGATCTTTAAATGTCGCCTCGCTTCCTCACTGTAAGCAATCTGTTTTGCCATTTCTCCTCCCTATTTCGCTCTTTTCGCCCGTGGGCAATTTTTCGTCCTTTGCGGTTGCTTGTTGGAAAGCCCTTTGCTTTATTTTTTATAAATTACGCTATAATGTTGGCAAGCGCATAGTTCGAAAAAACGAATTAACTGAATTTAGCCAGAATGTCGCTCTCACGCAGGATCAAAAGCTCCTCATCATCCTCCTTGACCTCGGTGCCCGCATACTTGGCGTAGAGCACCTTATCGCCCTTTTTCACCTCCATTGCGATCCGCTTGCCATCCTCATCCAACCTCCCCGGGCCCACAGCGATGATTTCACCACGCTGCGGCTTCTCCTTTGCGGTATCGGGCAATATAATGCCCCCCTTGGTCACCTCCTCCTTGGTGAGCGGTTTCACCACCACCCGATCTCCTAACGGCTTCAGCCTGATTGCCACTCTTAACCTCCTATTAGCAGTCTCACCATGAGAGTGCTAACTATATTAACCCATATCGCATAAAGCCGCAAGTGGATAGACAGGCTTTCATGACAATTGGCAGGCATTGAGAGGAATATAGATTCCTTGTTCTTCCCCTTTTCTTCTTCAAAGATCGTTTTTTCCTTTGAAATGAGTCTTTGACATGATACACTAAAACGTGTAAGATGCAGGTATGAGAAGGCAGGGGAGAAGGAAGAAGCCTCGATGGGATAGAGAGGGCATTCGTGCCCTGAGGCAGCATTTGAGGCTCACCCAGCAAGAGATGGCTGATGAGCTGGGCACGCGCCAGCAGACGATTAGCGAGTGGGAGACAGGGATGTATCAGCCGCGCGGCGCCTCCGCGAGACTGCTCACCATTATCGCCGAGCGGGCCAGCTTTGATTATGAGGCGAATGAGAAAAGGAAGGGGGTTAAGGTGGAGCGCAAGCTGGACAAAACAATCATAAGGCTTTATCAGGGGGACATCACCGAGCTTGAGGTGGATGCCATTGTGAATGCGGCCAATAACCAGCTCTGGATGGGGGGAGGAGTGGCTGGGGCGATCAAGCGAAAGGGTGGCAGGGAGATCGAGGAGGAGGCAGTGAAGAAGGGACCGATCCCTATAGGGGAGGCGGTGGTGACTGGGGCGGGGAGGCTTAGGGCGAAGCATGTGATCCATGCTGCCACTATGGGACAGGACCTGGCCACCGATGAAGGGAAGGTGGCAGACGCCACCAAAAACAGTCTGCTGCGCGCTCTGGGTCTCGGCCTCTCCAGTATCGCCTTCCCCGCCCTAGGGGCTGGGGTGGGGTGCCTCCCCCTCTCCCAGGTAGCGAGGGTCATGATGGGGGAGGTGAAAAGACACATAAACGAGGCCACTACTTTGGAGGTGGTGATCTTCGCCCTATACGATGAGGCCGCCTACCGGGCATTTGAAGCGGAGTTATAGTATGACTAAGATAGGCTGCTGTTGCTTCCCAAAGGGGATGAAGCATTACTTCTCCCGTTTCAAACTGGTGGAGGTGCAACAGACCTTTTATAAACCCCCTCAGGTGGCGACCGCCCTCATGTGGCGGGGGAAGACCCCCACAGACTTCGAATTCGCCATCAAGGCGTGGCAACTAATCACCCATCCCTGCTCCAGTCCCACCTACCGGAAGGCGGGGCTTAATATCCCTCAAGGGAAGGAGGCCAGTTACGGCTTCTTTAGGCCCACCGCGGAGGTCATGGGGGCGTGGAGCGATGAGGGGGTTAGGGCGCTTTGTGAGGAGCTGGATCTGGTGCACTGCGTCGATCCTTTTCAGAGGGAGCCTTTATATGGTGTGGTGAGCTACTTCCGATTGCATGGAGGGTGGGGCTATCGCCATAAATATACCGATGAGGAGCTAAAGTGGCTCGGTGATAGATGGGGGGAGGGCTACTTCCTGTTCAATAACCTTTCTATGTATGATGATGCCTTGAGGCTGGAGAGG
>JACUUT010000075.1 GCA_014859165.1 Dehalococcoidia bacterium | reverse complement strand
TCTTGAAACTCCTCTCCAGATTCTCGGCACATTTCTCCCAGGTAAAATTCTTTTCAATCCACTCTCTGCCCCTCCTTCCCATTTCCGCTGCTGCATCTGGATGGTCTAGCAAATACTCAATGGCTTGAGCAAATTCCTTTTCGTCTCTATTAGTTAGTATTCCAGTTTCATTGTGGATAATTGTTTCCCTCGCGCCACCTTCTCTTACCGCTACAATCGGGGTTTCACAGCCTAAAGCAACTGGCTCTATAGAAGGCTCCATAATATAAGCGATGGCAACAACCTTTGCTTTATTCTGCCATTCAACGAATTCTTCGTCTGGTACGTAGCCTTTTATCTCTAGGTCTACTTCTTCTCGTGACGCTAGGCTATACAATCTTTCCTTTTCTTTAGCCCATTCGGCGGCTGCAATTATCACGAATCTTGGGCGTTTATTTTTTGGTATTAATCCAACGCTCCTGATAACGAAATCGTGTGCTTTAAGCGGATGGAGCACACCAACAGATAATACAAGATCTTGCTTCTCTAGATTCAGTTTTCTAAATTTATCCAGGTCTACCCCTAAGTAGTTGGTTATGGCAAATATTCCATATACTTTGTATACATATTCCCGAATATAGTCTGAATTACAGAGTATTAAATCAGCGAATTTTACACAATACTTATCCAGATATTTGCTCGGTTGATTTATGAATTTATATACCTTATATCTTGGGGGTGCAAGAGGCTCGGGTTCATAATACGACCGAGGGGGCTCATAGCAGTAATAAACCTTGGGAATTTCAAGGAAGGGAAGTATCAGGGGTGAGTAGTCAGCGTGGTCGACAAAAGCCAGGTCATAACCTTTATTGTTTATTTTTTTCGCTAATCTGCGGTATCGCCACACCACCCTAACCTCATTTATGAGATGGAAAACGCTTACGGGTTTGAGTTTCCACTCTCTGAGATTTAAGGACTCTATGCTAAAATCATCTCTTAACTCTTCTCTAAGTTCGTCTGAAATACTTAAGACATATATATCAATGTCATGACCCCTTTTCTTTAGAGCTAACATCATGTCTATGAACGCTTGTTGAGCTCCTCCTTTTAGGCACATAAAATTGCGTATTGCCGCTATTTTCATGCTTATAAACCTTGCCTAAGCTAGCTTCCTTAGATGCTTAAGTAGCGATTGCACAATATATTCTATTTCTCGTTCTTTGAGGAGAGGAGAAGAGGGAAGGTTAATGCCTCTTTGAGATAGATCCTCTGCTACCGGGAGAGAGCAACGATTCTTTGCATATGGAGGTTGCGTGTGCATGGGGTAAAAGAAGGGCCTGGTATCTATACCGTCCTCTTTGAGCTTCAGCATTAAATCATCCCTTGAAATGCTCGCGTCTTCCTCCAATAAGATGGAATACATCCAGTAAACATTCTTAGCCCATTCCGCTTCTGGCGGTATCGAGATACCTGGAACATTCTCAAGCAGTGTATTGTAAGCCTTAGCATTCCTGCGCTTGATAGTAATTATGCGATCTATCTTTTCCATCTGCGCTACCCCAATTGCCGCCTGAATGTTGGTCATACGGTAGTTGTAACCAATATCCGTATGCCAGTATCTCTTTTGAGGATCCATGGCTTGATCTCTGAGCATCCGCATCTTCTGGGCAAGCTTTTCATCACTGGTCAGGCACATACCCCCTTCACCTGTGGTAATAATTTTGTTGCCATAGAAGGAAAAACAGCTTATGTCACCGAAGCTTCCCACTTTTCGCCCTTTATATTCCGCACCATGAGCCTCGGCAGCATCTTCTACTACATGAAGATTGTGTCGTTTTGCTAGCTTCAGAATAGGGTCAATATCGCAGGGATGCCCATAGAGATGGACCGGGATGATAGCTCTCGTTCTGGGGGTTATTTTGTCTTCTATCTTATTAGGATCAAGGCACCAGGTGTATGGCTCGGAATCGACAAAAACTGGGTTTGCACCAACATATCTCACCGCATTTGCAGTGGCTATAAAGGTAAGTGTCGGGACAATGACATCATCTCCCGGGCCTATGTCTAATGCACAAAGCGCTAGGTGAAGCGCTGTAGTGCCGTTGGTGGTAGCAACACCGTGCCTGGCATGACAGTATTCACTAAAGCGCTTCTCAAACTCTCCTATATATTTACCTAGCGATGAGACCCACCCAGACCTTATGCACTCACTGGCTAGCTCCAGCTCCCTTTCATCGATCCAAGGCTCTGCGACAGGAATCATTTTC
The DNA here is from genome assembly GCA_014859165.1 of Dehalococcoidia bacterium. Taxonomy (GTDB): domain Bacteria; phylum Chloroflexota; class Dehalococcoidia; order E44-bin15; family E44-bin15; genus Kmv38. The sequence continues at coordinate 1,483 of JACUUT010000075.1, read as the reverse complement.
AGCTCCTCACACTGGAATCAGACTCTCATATCCCATCTCACCCATTTGTGATGCTATCTCAGCGCCCTGGAGGCCGACTACCAAGATCCTCTTTTTCTCTTCCACAGCAGCCTCCATACCTCAAACTGTCTATCATCTTTTCTCTAGAACAACCCCAGTCACCCATCCACCCTTCAGAATATCATCAAACCATCTCACAAACCTCATATTTAGTATAACCTCGGGAAAGTTCCTATAGATGAAACCTGGGAAGTTTATGATGTCTTTTCTGAAAATTACCTTTAGGCCTACATTGTTGCTCATTCTATTAACCTCTTTGAATGTGCAGTCCGTCTGGTATTGGCCATGAGGAGGCTCTTTAAGGAAAAGGAATTTTATCCTTGCAAAGAAGTTATTTTTGTTATAGTAGAACATTATAAACCTACCCTTCTCCCTCAAGACATTGCTCACATTTTGTAATACCTTTTCTGGATTTGGAAAGAAAGAGAAGGCTCTTATACAAATAACATTGTCAACTGCAGGGGGATAGAAACGAAGCTCTTCAACATCACCACAGACTATCTTTAAATTCAGCTTCTCTCTTTGCTCTTTTTCTTTTGCTTTATTTATCATTCCTTTGGATATTTCTATTCCTTTATAATCATACCCTCTCTTCACCAAAAATACTCCATATCTTCCTGTTCCTGCACCTAATTCGAGAACGGAACCTTTATTCAAAAATTCTAAGAGCGTATTTTGAACAATCTCGTCTACTCGTCGTAAAGGAAATGAAGCCTTGCTACCGTATCGGGTTTCATCATATACTTCCGCTTCTTTGTTATACCCATTTGCAATCTCTTTTTTGACATTCTCCTTCACTAGTTCACCCCTCTGTCAATACCATGATGAAAAAGTTTTGCCATTAGACTAGCCCCCTTTAAAATCCTACTTTCATCATAAACCTTCTCATATACCCTTATGGTTCGATCCGCCGTTTTCTGCCAGGAGAAATTCTTGCTCTGCTCTATTGCTTCCTCATCTATCCCCTTGTCGATACATGAGAAGATCTTGTTTGCAAACTGCTCTATGACATCGTGAGCATCTAAATCAACCATGTTGCCGCAAGGACCAACAACCTCGGGGATGCTCGCCTTATTTGAAACGACAACTGGAACGCCGCAACTCATAGCCTCAAGGATGGGGAGGCAAAAGCCCTCATATTCCGATGTATGGAGAAACACATCGGCGGAATTGTATAAAAGGGGCATCTCAGATTCTGGAACCCAGCCGGTATTGATAATATCGTCACCGACTAAGGTTTCAGCATACCCCGCTTTTATCAATTTAACATCATTTCTCCGTTTTCTCACCTCATCGAACACCTTCTGTGTTAAGTCCATCCTTTTGCTCTCAAGATTGGATGCCACAACGAGAATATGTTTTTCATTTGGGTTGAAACCAAATCTTCTCTTGCACTCTGTTTTATCTATAGGGTGATATCTTG
>JACUUT010000112.1 GCA_014859165.1 Dehalococcoidia bacterium | reverse complement strand
TCATAGACATTGATAACGATGGCACCATAATCATCGGCTCCACCGATGAGGAGAGCGCACAAAAGGCGATCAAGATCATCGAGAGCCTGACCAGAGAGGTCGAGGTTGGCGCTATCTATACCGGGAGGGTGACCCGGGTGATGAATTTTGGCGCCTTCGTGGAGATACTCCCCGGCAAGGAGGGGATGGTTCATATCAGTGAGCTTGCTGACTACCGGGTGCCCAGCGTTGAGGATGTGGTCAAGGTGGGCGATGAGATCATGGTCATGGTTACCGAGATCGACCGTATGGGGCGGATAAATCTATCCCGGCGCGCTGTATTTCAGGGGTTATCCAAGGTGGCCAGGGTGAAGGATACCATGGCGGCAGGCTCCCCCAGGGAGCCTCAGGGGCCCGGACCACGTCGCCGTGAGGGGGAGAGCCGGCCCAGGGGACCAGCTCCTAGGCGTTATCCAGACAGGGGCAGGAAACCCCCCGAGGGGTGATAGATCCGCGACTGCGGTCACATCAGCATAGAAAAATTCATGCTCTTTGACATTTTCGAAGAGGGCTAAGGTTAACCACCGATTGGGGGTTGATAAGTGTCGCCGATAAAGGTAGTGGTTCACGGTGCTGCGGGGAGGATGGGGGGTGAGGTCTTGAGTGGCCTGTGTCAGGATGGGGAGCTTGAGGCTGTTGGCGCCGTGGATATGAAGGCGGACCGAGAGCGTCTCTCGCTTCCCGATGGCTCAGGCGAAATCCCATTTTCCTCCAATTTGGAGGAGATACTCGCCCTTACCTGTCCCGATGTGATGGTGGACTTTACCATCCGAGAGGCCACTATGCCCGCGGTGCGCCTGGCGGCGAAGCAGGGCGTTAATCTTGTTATCGGCACAACTGGCCTCTCCTTAGAGGATATCGACGAAGTGGAGAGATTGTGTCGTGAGGGCGATGTTGGCGCTGTGGTGGCACCAAATTTTTCCCTCGGGGCGGTTTTGATGATCCATCTGGCGAAGCTGGCGGCCAGATATTTCGACTGGGCTGAGATCATCGAGAAGCACCATGAGGGGAAGGCGGATGCCCCATCGGGGACGGCCCTGGCTACAGCGAAGGCTATGGTGGAGGCGCGAGGAAAGCCCTTCAACTACTCCGCTCTGGAGAAAGGGAGCCTCTCAGGCACGCGGGGCGGGCAGATCGGAGGGGTCGGGGTTCATAGTGTGCGCCTTCCCGGGCTTTTGGCTCATCAGGAGGTGATCCTTGGGGCACCGGGTCAGACGCTAACCATACGCCATGACTCCATTAGCCGTGAGTCATTCATGCCAGGGGTGGTGTTGGCGATAAAAAAGGTGGTCAAGGTTAAGGGATTCGTTTACGGGTTAGAATCCCTTTTGGGCTTGTAGGAGGTGGTAATGAAAGGGTTCCATGTTGCCATTGTTGGCGCTACGGGATTGGTGGGGCAGGAGTTTATCAAGGTTCTGGAGCAGAGGATTTTCCCCATACGCTCCATTCGCCTTCTCGCCTCGGACCGCTCCGCAGGCAAGAAGCTCTTTGTAAATCAGGAGGAGGTGGAGGTCAAAGAGACCAGCGCCCCGTCCTTTGATGGGGTGGACATCGCCCTCTTCTCCGCAGGCGCTGAGGTCAGTAAATACTTCTCACCGATAGCGGCGCGTGCCGGTGCTGTGGTTATCGACAATAGCGCCGCTTTCAGGATGGATCCTGGGGTGCCACTGGTAGTTCCTGAGATCAATGCCGAGGATATAAAGGAGCACGAAGGGATCATCGCTAACCCAAACTGCTCCACCATTCAGATGGTTATGGTCCTTTATCCCCTGCACAAGGTCAATCCCATCAAGCGGATCATCGTGGATACCTACCAGTCAGCTTCAGGCACAGGCTCTGCTGCTATGGAGGAATTGAGCGAGCAAGCGAGGTTGGTGCTCGAGGGGCGTAGTGTAGTGCCTCATGTCTACCCTCACCAGATCGCATTCAATGTGTTCCCCGAGATCGATCTCTTTTTGGACAATAGCTATACCAAGGAAGAGTGGAAATGTGTGGAGGAGACCAGGAAGATTATGCATGCCGAAGACCTAGCCATTTCAGCCACCTGTGTTCGGGTTCCCGTTCTTATCTGCCATAGCGAGGCGATCCACGTCGAGTTCAGCGAGCCGATGTCTCCCGAGACGGCACGGCGCATTCTCGCCTCGACACCCGGGGTCAAGGTGCTCGATGACCCCCAAATCAGCCTCTATCCCCAGCCTTGGTCTGCGGCGGGCACTGACGATGTCTTCGTGGGGCGCATCCGTCGGGACGTCTCCCACGATTGTGGCTTGGCTATGTGGGTGGTCGCTGATAACCTCAGAAAGGGAGCAGCCCTTAATGCTGTTCAGATCGCGGAGACGATGATCGAGAGGGGGTGGATATAGTGGTCAAGCTCGGTCGACTCCTCACCGCTATGGTAACCCCCTTCGATTCCGAAGGCAATGTTGACTATGCCCAGGCGAAGCGGCTTGCCCTCACCCTTTTGGATTCGGGTAGCGATGGGCTGGCGGTTTCAGCCACCACGGGGGAACACTCCACGCTCACCGATGAGGAGCAGCTCCGGCTGTTCGCCACAGTGAAGGAAGCGGTGGCAGGACGAGGGGCAGTGGTGGCCAGCACAGGAAGCAACTGCACACGGGAGGGCCTGAAGATGACCCGAGAGGCGGAGCGCATCGGCGTGGACGCCGTTCTGCTGGTGGTCCCCTATTTCAATAAGCCGACCCAGCAGGGGCTCTTCGAGCACTTTAAGACCATTGCCCAGGGCACAAGTTTGCCATGTATCCTTTATAATGTGCCCAGTCGGACGGTGACTAACCTCGCCCCTGAAACCGTGATCAGGCTGAGCGAGATCGATAACATCGTGGGTATAAAAGAGGCCAGCGGTAACCTGGATCAGATCGCTAGAATCATCGATGGCGTGGGCAAGGATTTTTTAGTCTATAGTGGAAACGACAGCGATACCCTGCCCATCCTCGCCCTCGGGGGCTATGGAGTGATTAGCGTGGCCTCTCATCTCGTTGGCATCCAGATCAAGGAGATGATGGATAAGTTCCTTAGCGGCAAGACGGGCGAGGCTGCTGCTATCCACCGTCGCCTGCTTCCCCTGGTGAATGTCCTTTTTGTGGTCACCAACCCTATCCCCATCAAATACGCCATGAACTATGTGGGCTTTCCGGTGGGCAAACCCCGTCTTCCGCTCACCGAGCCTGATGAGAGATCAGCGTCCATGATTGAGGCGGCGCTTAAGAGCTACCGCATCGATCTCCCAATAGCGGCAAAGCCCTAATGCGAACTTGATGCCGTATCTCGGCAATTCCGTTGTGGCTGTCTCCTCGTTGTGATTTTTGCGAAGCTTAGTTCGAAAAATGATGAGTGTAGAATTGGTTCCAGGGGTCGAGACCCCAAGTGTAAGCTGGTGGCAGACGGAGAACACCTGGAGCTCAAATTCCTATCTGGTATCGGAAGGGCGCACCCTATACATCGTGGATTCCGGGTTGGGGAGCTTTCATCGCACCGCCCTAATGAAAGCGGTGGCGCGGTTTCCCGATGCCGATAGAGTCTATCTATTCAACACCCACTGGCATCTCGACCACTCGGGGAATGGCATGATTGTGGGTGAGTTGGGCGAAAAATTCAATGAGGTCCATTACCTCATCCCCAAAGCAGCAAAAGAGGATATGGAGCGTTCCGGTAACTCTATTTTAGACATGGG
>JACUUT010000074.1 GCA_014859165.1 Dehalococcoidia bacterium | reverse complement strand
TAGAGGCGATTGACATCGTCATAGCTTCCGTCAACAACTATCAAAACCGGGTTATAGATCGCTATCCCCACCAGCTTGCCCTGCTCCACATCGGAGGCGACGAAAACATAGGACTTCATATTTGCCTTAGCGGCATGGGCAGCCACGCTGGCGGCAAGATTGCCCGTTGAGGCGCAGGCTACGGTGTCGAATCCGAACTCCCGCGCCTTGGTGATAGCCACCGAGACCACCCGATCCTTAAAGGAAAAGGTTGGATTCAGGCAATCATTCTTGATGTAGAGTTGCTCCAGCCCAAGCTCCCGCCCCAGGTTATCGGCTTTAATGAGAGGGGTAAATCCGGTGCCGATATCCACCACCTCGCCATCCACCGGCAGCAGGTCACGATAGCGCCACATGCTCACCGGCCCACTTGAGAGGCTCTCCCGACTCACGGCTTCAGCCATGGACTTGTAGTCATAGATCACCTCAAGCGGGCTGAAACAGAAATCGCACAAATTGATAGGCTCCGGCGGATACTCCCGCCCGCACTTCCGGCAGCATAAGGCTCTAATGTAGGACATTTCCTGCCTCTTCAGGTATGCTCAAGGGCCTGCTCCAGATCCTCAATTAAATCATCGATGTTCTCCAACCCCACGGATAGCCTAATTAAACTATCCGTGATCCCCACACTCCGTCTCACATCTTCCGGCATCGAGGCATGGCTCATCGTGGCTGGGTGCTCCACCAGGGAATCGAGGCCGCCGAGAGACTCCGCCAGGGAAAAGACCTTGAGGTTTCTTAGAAAGGAACTCGTAGCCTCGATCCCCCCTTCCATTTCGAAGGATACAATCCCACCGAACCCCCCCATTTGCCTCATCGCAATTTCGTGTCCCGGATGCGATTTGAGACCAGGGTAGAGGACCCTTTTCACTTTGGGATGCTTCTCCAGATAGGTGGCAACCTGAGCGGCATTTTCCTCATGTTGCATCATCCTCACCGCAAGCGTCTTGATTCCCCTCAGCACCAGCCAGCAATCGAAGGGGGAAGCGCAGGTCCCCATTGCGTTTAGAAGAAACTGGACCCTCTCCGTTAATTTGTCGGTAGTGGTTACTACAGCGCCACCAATGACATCGCAGTGGCCATTGAGATACTTGGTAGTGGAATGAACCACTAGATCTACACCATACTCGATGGGCCTTAGAAAATAGGGGGTAGCAAAGGTATTGTCCGCCACAGTGAGCAGCTCATGCCTTCTGGCGATATCAACCACCATCTCGATATCGACGATATTCAGCAGCGGGTTGGAGGGGGTTTCTATCCATATCATTGTGGTATTGGGCCTTATCGCCCTCTCGATCCTCCTCCTGTCATCCATCCTTAAGAAGGTAAACTCCAGCCCAAAGTCTTTCATCACCCTCTCAAACAATCTATATGTGCCCCCGTAGACATCATCCCCTGAAATCACGTGGTCGCCTGCTTTGAGCAGGTGCATGATGGTGGTCTCGGCGGCCATTCCACTGGAGAAGGCAAACCCGGCCTTTCCTCCCTCGAGCGCAGCGATACAATCCTCCAGCGCCTTCCTGGTGGGATTCGCCGTTCGCGAGTAGTCATAGCCCCTCGTTACGCCCACATCCTGGAAGACAAAGGTCGATGTCTGGTAGAGCGGTGTAACCAGGGCGCCGGTTGTGGGGTCCGGCTCCCTCCCGGAGTGGATGGCCAATGTTTCAAATTTCACCCTTAAGCCCTCCCCAAAATTTCTGGATTTCATTAAGCCAACGTGAGAAGGAAAACCGTGCTTAGGACACTCTTCCACGCAACGCTATCCCCGTTCCGCCAAGAGCGATCCCGGTGACCAGCATAAAGACACCCATGCCGATAAGCATTTGGGTGACACCAAAGCCCAGAACGGCAAGGTACATAAAGCAGGGTCTAGGTCTCCCTAGCAAATAGGCACACAAAGTATATCCCCCGATCGTCTACAATTACCTTGCTCATCCCCCAGCGAAAACAGGCAGAATACTCACCTTATCACCCTCTTTTAGCTGGGTAGCTAGCCCTTGAAGAGAACGCAGACTATCGCCATTGACGAAGATATCAACAAAAGGATACAATTCACCCTGATCGTCATATAAGCGTTCCTTCAGGCCGGGGAATTGAATCTCTAATTCGTCAAGACAGCCAGCGATATCCTTGGCCACCACCTCTGCCTCTGTTTTACCCTCAGTAGCCTGACGCAAAGAACCGGAGATCCATACTGTAACGCTCATAGCTTATTCTCTACCTCCTCTTCACCAGTTTTCTATTAAATGAATCTGCCTACAGCAAGCTGTGGAGTATCTGCAGCGCGCTTCTCGCTGCTGGGTCCCTGGCCAAAATGGTCTGTATATCTTCTCTCAGGGTTTTAAGCAAGCCAACCTCCATCTTTTATCTGCGTGTATTTCATATATTTGGTGTGGCTGAGTAGTAATCCTGGAAAAGCCAGGTGCTCAAATAGCGCTCTCCAGAATCGGGCAAAACGACCACGATGAGCTTGCCTTCATTTTCCGGCCTTTTAGCCACTGCTAAAGCGGCCCATGCTGCGGCCCCGGAGGAGATGCCAGCCAGGATCCCCTCCTCCCGAGCCAACCTGCGTGCCATTATCCCGGCATCCTCATTGGTAACCTGGATAACCTCATCGACCAGATCCATTCTCAGCACTTCGGGGACAAATCCGGCTCCGATGCCCTGAATCTTGTGGGAGCCTGGTTTGCCACCGGAAAGGACTGGCGAGCCTTTCGGTTCGACGGCAATAGCTTTAAACTCAGGCTTTCTCTCCTTGATCACCTCCGCAACTCCGGTAATGGTTCCCCCCGTTCCTACGCCGCTGACCAGAATATCCACCCTGCCATCGGTATCCTCCCAGATCTCTTCGGCGGTGGTTTCGCGGTGGATCTGGGGATTGGCCGGGTTTTTGAACTGCTGGGGCATAAAATAATTGGGATTATTAGCCACCAGTTCCTCAGCCTTCCTCACCGCCCCCGGCATCCCTTCAGCCCCGGTGGTTAATACCAGCTCGGCCCCAAAAACAGCCAGAAGCTGTCTGCGCTCCATGGACATGGTATCGGGCATGGTGAGAAGCAACCGGTAGCCCTTGGCAGCGCAGACAAATGCCAGGGCAATGCCTGTATTGCCGCTGGTGGGCTCGACGATCACCGTGTCCTCTTTAATCAACCCCGCCTCCTCGGCAACCTCGATCATACTGGCCCCAATCCTATCCTTGACATTGAACAAGGGATTGCGGGATTCGAGTTTGGCCACCACCTCAGCGCCCAGCCCTTGGGGTATTCTGTTCAGCCTGACCAGTGGTGTATTTCCAATTAACTCGGTGATATCCTTAGCTATTTTTGGCTTCTGCCGTCTGCTCCTAACCTCGTAGGAAACCTTTAACATTTACTTCACCCCCACAGTTGCGCCTTCTTTAAATGGCATTTTTAACCACATCCTCCAGTGTCAGGGTGCCAATGGCAACGGAACCCCCCTCCGGCGGGCCAGTGACCACCAGCTGGTGAATATCAGCGTCGAGCATAATCTTGGCCGCCTCAGCCAGGGAGACATGGTTAGGGACGTAAAGCACCTTTGTGGTCATGACCTCAGCCACTGGAATCCCTTTCCAATCGGGGCGGGCAAGTATTTGCCCTACCATGTCCTTTCGTGAGACTATGCCCTTGAAGTGGCCGACATTATCTACTACTACCACCGAATTATGCTTACAAAGCTTCTCGTGGATGTCACCCAAAGTGTCATCGGGCCAAGCCTTGACCAAAGGATGA
>JACUUT010000073.1 GCA_014859165.1 Dehalococcoidia bacterium | reverse complement strand
AAAGCCCCCTGAGCGAGGTCTATTTTCTCGCCTTTTTCGCTCTCTAAAAGCGCCTTCTCTAATTTACCGAGTTTCCTTTGCATGGAGCCATCTATTGATAAATTGTATCATATTAGATAAAATCTACCCTGGATTTGGATAAATCTTCGATTCAGGAGGTGGGTGATTGGATGCCCTAGGGAAGCACTCGCTCTTAGAACTGAAGGATTGCGATTGCAAGCTCCTGAGCGACCTCGATTTCCTGCGAGATACCCTCCTCGCTGCCGCTCGGGAAGCCGGGGCTATCGTGCTGGGAGAATCCTTTCACCTATTCCCTCCTTATGGTGGTGTCAGTGGTGTGGTGATCATCGCTGAATCCCACCTCTCCATTCATACTTGGCCTGAGTATGGCTACGCCGCAGTAGACATTTTCACATGCGGCAATTCCCTCCACCCGGAAAGGGCGGTTGACCTGCTTGTGAGGGAGCTTCGAGCGAGAGACTCCTCTATTTTAGAGGTAAAGAGAGGAATTTTAAACTCCCTGGATGAGCCATGAAAGAAAAAGGGTGGTTTTATGATTATGTTACTCCAGATATGGTGCAATCGCATAGCATCAAAAAGATAATCTATTCAGGGAGGACACAATTTCAATCTATTGAGATTATCGATTCCGGTAGCTTTGGCAGATGTCTGGTCTTGGATGGTAAAATTCAGTCCAGCGAAGGGGATGAGTTTATCTACCACGAAGCCCTGGTTCACCCCCCGATGATCGCCCACCCTAATCCCGAAAGGGTGTTCATCGCTGGCGGCGGTGAGGGGGCGACCTTGAGGGAGGTGCTGCGCCACCCATCGGTGAAAAGGGTGGTCATGGTAGACATCGATAAAGAGGTGATCGATATTTGCCGCCGCTTTCTCCCCTCCTTTCACCAGGGCTCCTTCGAGGATAGTCGCCTGGAGCTACATTATACCGATGCGAAAAACTATCTTGAGAAGTGCCAGGAGAATTTCGATGTAACCATCCTCGATCTACCGGAGCCCGTAGAGGGGGGGCCAGCCTATCTACTACATACCAGGGAGTTTTATCAAGTTGTTGTGGAAAGGCTAGCTCCAGATGGTATCCTCTCCCTCCAGGCGGGCGCCAGCTCCTGGGGGAATCATCAAAGCTTCACCGCAATTATCAATACCCTAAAAGCTGTATTTGCCTTGGTTTTTCCCTATGAGGCGCACATCCCTTGCTACGGTGGCATGTGGAGCTTCGCCCTCGCCTCCCAAAAGCTGAGCCTTCTTTCCCCAACGGAGGTAGAGCTGAGAATTTCCTCTAGAATGAAAAGAGTCCTCAGGTTCTACGATGGGCTCACCCACCAGGGCCTCTTCTCCCTCGCCAAGAACCTTCGCCAGGCAATAGATGAGGAGAAAAGGGTTATCACGGAGCAGGAGCCCCTCTTTATCTACCAGCCCTAATCTCCCTTTTCGCGCCAATATGTTGGAGTTATGCCTCTTCCTCAGGGTCGCCCGTAATGCTATAGTCTAGGTTCGAAAAGTTCGGGAAAAATGCTATAATCGAAGCGTGGATGTCCTTGAGGGGCTGAATCCAGCGCAGCTGGAGGCGGTGGAAGCTATCGAGGGGCCGCTCTTGATCCTGGCTGGCCCCGGCAGCGGCAAGACGAGGGTCATCGCCCATCGGGTCGCCTACCTGATCAAGGTCTGGGGCATCAGTCCCTATCATATCCTGGCGGTTACCTTCACCAACAAGGCGGCCAGGGAGATGAAAGAGCGTCTCTACCACCTCCTGGGAAGCTCGGTGGAGGATTTAACCCTGGGCACCTTCCACGCCATCTGTGCGCGCATTCTGAGGAGAGAAGGGGCGCATATCGGGCTGGACCCAAGGTTTGTCATCTATGATGAGGATGATCAGCTCACCCTGGTCAAGCGCAGCCTTCAGGAGCTGGATCTCGACCCGAAGCGCTACCACCCCCGCCTTTTCCTCTCCGCAATATCATCGGCCAAGAGTCGCCTATTTGCCCCAGAAGATTATGTCAAGTATACCTACTTCGATGAGGTGGTGCAGCGGGTTTATCAGCACTACCAGGAGCTCCTCGGTGAAAGCAAGGCGCTGGACTTCGATGACCTCCTGATGAAGACTGTCCATCTATTCCGCCACTCTCCTGAGGTGCTCTCCAAATACCAGGAGCGCTACTATCATGTGCTGATCGATGAATTTCAGGACACCAACATCGCCCAATACGCCTTGGCAAAGCAACTGGCGGGGAAATACCGCAATATTTGTGTCGTTGGCGACCCCGATCAATCGATATACTCGTGGCGATTTGCCGATCTCAGGAACATCCTGAGCTTCGAGAGCGATTACCCCGATGCCAGGGTAATATATCTTGAGCAGAGCTACCGCTCCACCAAAACCATCCTCGAGGTGGCCCAGCATGTGATCTCCGCTAATCGCTACCGAAAGGAGAAGAGGCTCTGGACCGAGAATGAGATCGGTGTGCCGATCACCGTTGCCGAGACCTATACCGAGCAAGAGGAGGCCCAGTTTTTGGTGAGCGAGGTTGATAGCCTCATTAGCCGGGGTTTTTTCAAGCCCGGCGATTGTGCCGTAATGTATCGCACCAACGCCCAGTCGAGGGTTATCGAGGAGGCTTTTATCCGCTATGGAATGCCCTATAAGCTGGTGGGTGGCACCCGCTTCTATGAGCGGCGCGAGGTCAAGGATGTGATCGCCTACCTCAGGCTGATCCATAACCCTTATGATAGTGTTAGCCTATCAAGGATCATCAACCTGCCGCCACGGGGGATTGGACAGCGCACAATAGAGGGACTTTCGAGCTGGGCCAAGGCACGTTCACTTCCTGTTTATGCTGCCCTACAGATGGTGGCTGATGAGAGTGAAAAACCACCCTTCAACCCCAGGACTAGCCGGGCGCTCACTAATTTCCTCGCTATGCTTAATGAGCTAATTATGAGAAGCGATGAGCTAAACATCGTCGAACTTTTCGACCTGTTGCTGGAGCGCTCCGGATACAAAGAATACCTCCTGGAGGGGGAGGACGGGGAGGAGAGGTGGGACAATATCCTGGAACTGCGCACTGTGGCAAATGAGCATCGGCATCTAGCGCCTCAGGATAACCTTTCCTCTTTTCTTGAAGGGGTGGCATTGGTTGCCGATGTTGATAGTTACGATGAGAAGGTCGATGCGGTGACGCTGATCACTCTGCATGCAGCCAAGGGATTAGAATTTCCTGTAGTTTTTATCGTGGGCATCGAGGAGGGGCTCCTCCCTCATATAAAGTCCTTCGATGACCCAGATCAGATGGAGGAGGAGCGCCGCTTATGTTATGTGGGGATAACACGAGCTAAGGAGCGGCTCTATCTGGTTCGTGCCTTCCGCCGTAGCTCCCTGGGAAGCACAGTGGTGAACCTCCCCTCGCGCTTTCTCCTGGATATCCCGCCCCACTTGGTGTTGTCGCCAATTAAAGGCCTTCAGGAAACCAAGGCGGCACCCGTTACACCATCCCCATCGGGAACAAGAACACACCTCAATGCCGGCGACCATGTGCGCCATGCCAAGTTCGGCGAGGGGATAGTGATAAGCTGTCTCCCCGTTAGAGACGACCAGGAGGTCACCGTGGCCTTCAAGGGAGAGGCAGGGTTGAGGAGGTTGCTCTTAAGCCTAGCGCCGCTGGAGAGGATAAAGTAGGCAAAAGGCTGATCTCGTTCAGATAGATGGGGGACGCCTCAAATTGTAGGGGGTTATCTTACGCTTTAGGTTTGAGACATGCCCTGGCAATTCTTTATGT
>JACUUT010000072.1 GCA_014859165.1 Dehalococcoidia bacterium | reverse complement strand
ACATCGGGGAACATGGTCACGCAGATGCGGATCATGCCATATCCGCCCATCTTGATCAGAATCCCCGCCAGGATCACGCTTACCGCAGTTGGGGCATCGGTATGGGCATCGGGGAGCCATGTATGAAGGGGGAATACCGGTAGCTTCACCGCAAAGCCGAAGAAAAAGAGAAAGAACATGGCCGTGAGGGCTGGCGTGACCCCGAACTGTTGGAGCTGGGTCATATCGAAGGTGCCCACCTGAGCGTAGAGGAGCAGGATCCCGGCGAGCATCAGGGCGCTGCCCAGGAGGGTATATATAACGAACTTTATCGCCGAATACTCCTTCCGCCCCGTTCCCCAGATGGAGATCAGAAGATACATGGGGATGATCTCCACCTCCCAGAAGAGGAAGAAAAGTATGAGGTCAAGAGAGCAAAACACCCCCAGGATGCCCGTTTCAAGCACGAGGAGCCAGGCGAAGTATTCCCGCACCCTCATGTCAATCTTCCATGAGACGAGGACGGCGATGAAGCCGAGCATGGTGGTGAGGATCACCATGGGCAGGCTCAGCCCATCGATGCCGAGGAAATACTGGACATCGATTGAGGGGATCCATGACGCCTGCTCCACAAACTGGGGCCCCCCAAGAGACCTGTCGAACATAAAGAAGAGGGCGATAGACAGAATGAAGGGCACTAGGGTGAAAAGGGACGCCGTGTGCTTTATCCGCCTCGGGGTAGCGTTCGGTAGCAGGGCGATGACGATCGCCCCGATAATGGGGAGGAAGATGATTATCGAGAGATAGGGAAAACTCATTTTTCGAACCTTACGATATGTTGAATAAAATCATTGTCTATGCTTTATAAAGTCAACTTCCACATAGTAGAGCCTAACGAATAGTACGAAATTAGTCAAAGATAAAGAGACAGGCCACGATAACCAAGATGCCAATAAAGATAGCCAGCCCATAAGCCTGCAATTGCCCCGTCTGCGCCCTTCGGATACCTCTGCCCGCTGCCACGGTGCCACCCGCTACTCCGTTCACCACACCATCGACAACCCGGTCATCGAACCAATGGAAGGCGGCGAAGAGCCCATCAATCAAAATCCGCACCACAAACACACTCTCATAAAGCTCGTCAAGCCAGTACTTCCTGGAGAAAAGGGTATAGAGCGGGGCAAAGCGCTGCCTCAGCGATTCTGCGGAGAGCCATTTCTTGCTATAAATGGCATAGGCAAGAAGGATGCCCAACCCAGCTAGAATGAGCGACGCCCAGGCCAAGGGGCTTGCTAAAGCGCCAAAGAAACTATGGGACTCCCCTCCGAGAAGTTCGCTTATCGGCAGCCACCCCGAGACAACCGAGAGGATGGCTAGTAGAACCATAGGGGCGATCATCACCAGGGGCGATTCATGAAGGCCATGACTGCCCTCACTTTGCCCCCGATACTCCCCGCCGAAGGTGAGGAACACCACGCGGAACATGTAAAAGGCAGTCATGAACACAGTGATCATCGCCAGGTAGAACAATATCGGGGTGCTCTCCCAGGCATGGGCCAGGATGCCCTCTTTGCTCCAGAACCCCGAAAGGGGCCAGATGCCAGCAATGCTGAGGGAGGCAATAAGGAAGGTTAAATATGTCCAGGGCATCGCCTTTCTGAGCCCCCCCATCTCCCTCATATCGAAGGTTCCCGTGGCATGATTGACGCTCCCCGCCCCTAAAAAGAGAAGCGCCTTGAAGAAGGCGTGGTTGAACAGGTGGAAAATGCCCACCGCCACGCCGAGCATCAAACCATGCTCCGGCTCAAGCACCCCTCCAGCCACGGCCACGCCCACCGCCCCTAATCCCAGCATCATGTAACCGAGCTGGCTGATGGTTGAATAGGCCAGCACCCGTTTAATATCATTCATCACCAGACCCATACTGGCGGCGAAGATGGCGGTGAAGCCGCCAATGATGGCCACCGTGGTTATCGCCTCAGTGGAGGAGGCAAATACAGGGAACATGCGAGCCACCAGGTAAACGCCGGCAGCCACCATAGTGGCAGCATGGATCAGGGCGCTCACTGGCGTCGGGCCCTCCATAGCATCGGGGAGCCATGTATGGAGGGGAAACTGCGCCGACTTTCCCACCGCCCCGGAGAAAACGCCGATGGCAGCCCAGGTGAGCGCCGTTGCGCTAAGGAGCGCCGGCGCTAGCACATAGAGCTCGGCGATGTCAAAGGTGCCCGTCTTGGCGTAGAGGAAGAGGATCGCCGCCAGGAAGCCGAAGTCGCCGAGCCTGGTGACGACAAAGGCTTTCGTCGCTGCCCTTGCCGCCTCCGGTTTGTGAAACCAAAAACCGATGAGAAGGTAGGAGCAGAGCCCCACCCCCTCCCAGAATAGATAGAGGAAGAGGAGGTTATCGGCAAGGACCAGCCCCAGCATGGAACAGGTGAACAGAGACATGAAGGCGAAGTAGCGGGGGTAGCCGGGGTCGCCGCGCATGTAGCCCTGGGAGTAGACCTGAACTAGCAGGCTTACTGAGGTGACCACGATGAGCATCACCGCGGCCAGCGCGTCCAGGGTCACCCCTATGTGAATTGCGGTATCGCCGATGGCTAGCCACTGGTAGTCGGGCATGGAAAGCTCATGCCCCGGAGACTTGATCACCTCAACCAAGACCCAAAGGGAAAGAAGAAGGGATATTCCTATAGAGGCGATGGTTACATATCCGCTGAGCTGGGGCCGATTGTTGAGGAAGGGTCTGATAACAAAAGCGATGACGACGAAGGATAAAAAGGGCAGCAAGAAAATAGCTAAAGCTACTTCAGGTGGCATTCAGACCTACCATTTCATCAGATCGATTTGCTCCGCATCCACCGTTTCCCTGCTTCGATAGATGGCGATTATTATCGCCAGGCCAACAGCGACCTCGGCGGCAGCAACCACCATAATGAAGATGACAAAGACCTGCCCCGTCAGCAGCGTCGGTGCCACATACCGCCAGAAGGCCACCAGGGCGATATTCACCGCATTGAGCATGAGCTCGATAGACATCAGGATGGCCACTGCGTTTCGCTTCGCTAGAACGCCATAGAGTCCAATGGAGAAAAGGATCGCCGAAAGGATCAGGAAATGCTCAAGTGCAATAGCCATTTTTATTTCTCCCTGACGAGCACAATAGCTCCGATTATTGCCGCCAAGAGAAGCGCTGCCGCTATTTCAAAGGGGAGGACAAAGCCTTCCTCCTTGCTAAACAGAGCTTGGGCGATGCCCGATGTTGTCGGCTCGGTGGGAATCTCAGCGACGATTTGCCAATCGGTGCTCACTATTACAAAGACCATAGTAGCAAGGAACAAAAGCCCTGCTATTAAAGCTGGGAGCCGCAACCTCCCCGAGGGACTGCCCCGCTGCGTCTCACGGGTGAGCATGATGGCAAAGATGATCAATACCCCTATAGCACCCACATAGATGAGCACCTGCACGCCAGCGAGGAAATCTGCGCTCAGGATGACAAATATCCCGGCTATGGTGAAGAAACAGAGAACCAGGAAGAGGGCGGCGCGAAAGATATTGCGCCCCAATACAACCGCCAGTGCCGCACCGATAATCACTGCCGCCAGAACCCAGAAGGCTATGGCGATCCCCATCTCCACTAGCGCCCCTCCTTGGGCGGAGCGAGCAGGGTCTGGGGAGGCATCTCCACCTCAAGCTCTGGGTGGGCATAGGCGCTGGGATGTTTCTCGGCAGCGATAAACTGTTCCTTGTTCATCGCCAGCGTTTCTCGCCTGTAGCTCGCCATCTCGTAATCTCTACTCATGAAAAGTGCTTCCTTAGGGCAGGCCTCGACGCAAAGACCGCAGAACAGGCAGCGCCCAAAATCGATCTCCATCTTTTCCACAACCAGCCCCTTATCGCCTCTTGCCACCTCCATATCGATGATGGAAACGGGACATGCCCTAACGCAGGCACGGTCG
>JACUUT010000008.1 GCA_014859165.1 Dehalococcoidia bacterium | reverse complement strand
TAATTCCCCTCGCGCTAGGGAGGGCTTCAGTATACTGGAGGCATCGATAGCCCCCTCAGCAGCACCAGCGCCGACGATGGTGTGCATCTCATCGATGAAGAGCATGCAATTACCGGCGGTTTTTATCTCATCGATAACCTTCTTTAGCCGTTCCTCAAACTCGCCTCGATACTTTGTCCCAGCCACCAGGGCACCTATATCTAGGGTGAGCACTCGCTTACCCCGCAAGGTCTCAGGGACATCGCTAGCGACAATACGATGTGCCAAGCCCTCCACAATGGCCGTCTTACCTACCCCAGGCTCGCCAATAAGGCAGGGATTGTTCTTGGTGCGCCGACTGAGGATTTGAATCACCCGCTCGATCTCCTTGTGGCGTCCTATAATGGGGTCAAGCTTCCCGGAACGGGCCATGGCAGTGAGATCTACGCTAAGTTGATCCAAAGTTGGCGTTCGGGTGGTGGGACGGGCGCCAGAATGAGCTTGAGGCATGCTTTGATTGAGGACGCGCACCGTTTCAATACGCACCTTCTCCAGGCTGACTCCAAGGCTCTCAAGGACGCTAGCGGCCACTCCCTCGCCCTCGCGCAACAGCCCAAGAAGGAGATGCTCGGTGCCTATGTAATTGTGATTAAGGCGCCGCGCCTCATCTACCGCCAGTTCAATAACCCGCTTCGCTCGGGGGGTGAGCCCAATCTCGCCACTAACGGTTCTTTCCCCCCGCCCAATAATAGACTCCACAGCGCTGCGCACCTTATCGAGCTCCACACCAAGGTTCGACAACACCTTAGCGGCGACACCATCACCCTCCCGAACCAAACCGAGCAGTACATGCTCTGTGCCAATATAGTTATGGTTGAAGCGCAGGGCTTCCTCTTGAGCCAGGGTAAGAACCTTGCGCGCTCTCTCAGTAAACTTCTCAAATTTACCGGGCATCTCCCTCTCCGAAAAAGCGAAATATTAATAGCAGAGGAGTGACCTAGTTATATTTTAACACACTCATCTCAAAAAGAAAAGGGGTTACTCCTTATCTCTCCATACATCCCGGACGAAGGCTTTCTCTTTCTCAGGGCGGCGCGGCAATTCCAGCCCCGCCTCCTTCGCATATTTAATCATTCTGGCAATCTCGGCCACCTTCCTGCCCACAAACCTCGCCCTGAGCACGCCAGCCGTGTCGCCCAGCACGCCGTGCTCCAGGTAGTCAGGCCGCTGACCATAGGCCATGGTGCTCGCTACGGCGGAGCCACTGGCCACCGGAATCATCTCACTGGCACGGATTAGACTTTCAATAGCCATAATGGCATGCTCCATGCCAACGCCAAACCATCCCAGGCTTATGGCCCCGGCCGGCCTGTTCATAAACCTATGATGAAAGAAGGTATTCTCCCTCGTTCTTGAGAAGAGATTCATCAGGTGAGGGCTGACGGTGAGAAACCAGGTAGGCCCCCCAAGGATCATCCCATCGGCCCTTTCCATCATATCGAAGACCATATGAAAATCGTCCTTTACCTTGCACTTTGCTCTATGCTCGATGCACCACTGACAATGTTTGCAGGGCGCAATTTCCTTATCCCCCAGGGTGACAAACTCCGTTTCCACCCCCTCAAATGCCTCTGCGGCTGCTTTTAGGGCTTCCTGGACCAATTTATCACAGTTTCCATCCTTGATCGGCGTTCCAGAGATCCCTAAAATCCTAACATTCATGGTTATACTTCCTTTTTTAGAAAGATGCCTCACTAATTATTATCTAAAGAGGCTCCCCGGCAGTGGCATATTTTCCGCACCCCGTTGCCGGGGCAGTATCGTCTGCGCTGGGGCATTTCACTTCCGTGTTCGGGATGGGAACGGGTGGGTCCGCCCCGCTCTAACCACCGGAAAGCCTCTTTTCGAACTATACGCTGCTGCTAAATCTACCCCAAAGATAATACACCAGCCCCAAACCTAACTCACCCATCTATCTGAACGAGATCACTTACCAAAACTTAACACAAGTGGAGCTGGGATTACGATAGACAGAACCTTCAGTCTCGCCTTCTTCCTCATACAAAGTTTATCATCCTAAACCACGGGAGTCAAGCTCGCAGTAGGATATTGCGATAAGCAGCCTTTCATTGTATAATCCTATAGGGTGCTGGTAGTTAGTTCTTGCTTTTATTTTAAGTGGCCAGCCATTTTCACGAAAAAGGCGCATTCGTCTAGCGGTTTAGGACACCTCCCTCTCAAGGAGGAGATCACCGGTTCGAATCCGGTATGCGCTACCAACTTCACTTCTTTTCCAGCGGCTCTATATCGGGTGGGGTTCTGAGGATCCAGGACTCTCGATCAGGGATATCCCGGTCAAGGAGCAAACGGTAAATCATCACCCGCTTCCAGTCACCAGGGGAGACAGCACGGTCCGCCAAGAGCCGCTTGATAACCAAAATAAGCACCATGCCAAGCAGGCACCAGGTCAATACCAGTGGTTCTCCAGGCAAGGCCAAACTGGCTAACGGCATGGCCGCGGCACCGATGATCATCCACAATGGGGAGTTCTTCAGTAGGGCAAGGCCCAGAAGCCAAATGATGACAAATACCAGGAGTTCCCACGGGGCTAAAATGATGAGCGCGCCCATCATAGTGGCGAACCCTCGCCCTCCAGAGAAGCCAAGGAAGATGGACCAGCTATGACCGGCCATAGCGGCTAGCCCCACGATCCCCTGAGCCAACACCTCATCGCCAAAGAGCGTTAACCCCATCGTCCAGGCGATGTATACCGGGATAAATCCCTTCAGGATATCGAAAATCCCTACCGGGACAACCGCCCATCGAGATACCGAATGCCAGACATTGGACCCGCTGACCGTTCCGCTGCCATAGTTTCTAATATCGATCCCTTTAAGCAACCGGCCTGCGATGTAGGAGGTCGGCACCGAGCCTAGAAGGTAGGCACCTATGGTCAGTAGTATTACCTGCCAAGGCAACATAAGCGATTCCTCGATCTTACCCCGAAAATAGGCTTTCTTCCGTCCGTGACGGTTTATCCCCTAGCTCTTCAGAGCCCCCTTTCGCCTGAGTTAAGGTGGAAACAAGCCAAGCGATCCATTTCCTCCTGAGCTTACCGGGGAACATGGGGGCGGAATGGAAACCACCCTTGGAAACTAAAAGCTCCTTCGGCGGCCCAGCCTTCTCATAAAGCTTTAGGGCCCCTTCATAGGGGGCAAGCTTATCCCCCTCATAATGGACAAAAAGCTTGGGGAAAGCCCCTATCTTCTCTATAGCAGTAAGGGGGTTAAGCTTGCCCCAAAGCTCCAGGCTTTTCTTGGGGTGGATGCGTAATCGATACCCCCGGATCCACATCCAGAGCACGGATATCAAGAATCGAAGCCCTCCTAGTCCCAGCACAAAGCCGAAGCGGGGAAACTCAATGCGTCTCTCCAATCGGCTATCGATTCCAGCAGGGCTGGAGATGGAAACCAAAGCGCGGAGATTTTTCAGCTCGGCGGCAGCGTATATCGCTGCCATTGCTCCCATGCTATGCCCTACCAGAGCAAGGCGCTCTGGATCGATCTTGGGATGGCGGCTAAAAAACCTTGTGGCGGCAATGACATCCTTAGCGATACTTGCATCGAGAAAGCCATCGCTCTTCCCGTGACCGCGGAAGTCGAAGGCGAGGGTGGCAATGCCCTTGCGGACAATTCTCTGGGCACTGGGCCTCATAGCGCGGTGGTCCGACCCCATCCCGTGGCACAGCACCGCCCCCGGGAAGGGACCCTCTCCCTTGGGGAGAAGGATCTCTCCATGTAATCTTCCCTCCCCAGAGCAGAAGTCTATTGACTCAGTATGCCACCTCATTGAGTTACCACCTTTTCTCGTTGTTCTGCCAAGGGAATTAGCCTCTCGGCGCAATCTGAAGGGACGTTTGCACCACCGATTGGCGTCTCCTTGCCCCCCAGACCGTGAAAGTCGCTGCCCCCAGATGTGATCAGCTCGTGTTTATTGGCCAGCTCGACCAGCCGATCGATCGTTTTCCTGCTGTAACCATTGTAGTATGCCTCCAGACCCACAAGCCCAGCCTCTTTAAGCTGGATCAGGAGCTCATCGATGTCATCGATATCCGCAGGATGCGCCAGCACGGGCAAGCCTCCTGCCTTTACCACCAGCTTCACCGCCTCCTCGGGGGAGAGCCTCTCCCGCGCGGCGTAGGCCGGTCCCTGGCGACCGAGGTATTTGATGAAGGCCTCCTGAATGGAGGGGATGTAGCCACGCTCGAACATCGCCTGGGCGATATGCGGCCGCCCTACAGAGCCCCCCCTGGCCAATTCCTGGACTCGTTGCCACTCCACCTCGATCCCTAGTTCCCCTAGATTAGCGATCATCTTTCGTGCCCTTGCCTCGCGGGAATGGCGCAGAGCCTCCAGAGTGCGCTTAAGCTCCGTATTTCTATAGTCTATGAAATAGCCCATGATATGAACCTCACCTCTAGGGATGTCGGTATTAAGCTCCAGGCCGGGGATCACCTTGAGGGAGGGGAAGGGTTTTGCCGCAACTAAAGCAGGCTCAATCCCATCTATTGAATCGTGGTCGGTGATGGCGATCACCCTCAGCCTCTTCTTCACCGCTAGCCGAACCACCTCCTCGGGGGTCAGCTGCCCATCGGAGGCTGTGCTATGAATATGAAGGTCCACTCCCATTTTATTCCAGTTCCCTGTCGATTCGAAGGATGCTCTTTGCCCTACCTGTGCTCCCCTCTACCTCTACTAAGACGGAGTTGAGGATAACGCTTCCCTTTCCCACAGACAAGCGATGGGGGAGCTGGGTGAGAAACCTCCTGATTACCGCATTGATATCATCCCCGATAACCGAATCAAGCGGGCCGGTCATGCCCACATCGGTGATAAAGGCTGTGCCCTTGGGGAGCAAGCGAGCATCGATAGTGCCCACATGGGTATGAGTCCCCAGCACCGCGCTAACCCGCCCATCTAAATACCACCCTAGGGCCGCCTTCTCCGAGGTGGCCTCGCCATGAAAGTCAACAATGATCACTGCGGGCTTATCGGCAAGCCCCTCAAGGAGTTGATCCATGGCTCTGAAAGGGCAATCAAAGTTGCCAATGAAGGTGCGCCCCAAAAGGTTAACCACCAAGGCCTCCCCCTTGATCATGTAGCCACGACCGGGGACGCCCGGGGGATAGTTTAAGGGGCGCAGGATCGCCAGGTCGCTATCAAGAGCGGGGATGAACTCCTTCATGTCCCAGATATGGTTTCCCGAGGTGATGACATCGACTTCAGCCTCAAAAAGCTCCTCAGCCGTTTCCTTAGTTAAGCCAAGACCCCCGGCAGCGTTTTCACCATTGGCGATGACAAGATCGACCTGATATTCCTGGCGCAACTCTGGCACCAGGATTCGCATCGCCCTCCTGCCAGGCCTGCCGATTATATCGCCAACCATGAGGATTCGCAATAACTCTCCTACTTTGCGTAGTCCACTGCTCTAGTCTCCCTGATGACCGTTACCTTTATCTGACCCGGATACGCCAGGGTTTCCTCGATTTTCTTCACGATATCTCGGGCAAGTCTCATTGCCTCAAGGTCGTCTATCTCGGTAGGTTTAACCATGATGCGAATCTCGCGACCAGCCTGAATGGCGTAGGATTTCTCCACGCCTGGGAAGCTATCAGCCAGGTTTTCCAGCGATTCCAGGCGCTTCAGGTACTGTTCCAGGGACTCCCTCCTTGCCCCGGGCCTCCCCCCGCTGATGGCATCGGCGGCAGAGATGATAAACCCCAGGACGCTCATCGATTCGGCCTCGCCATGGTGCTCTGCGATGGCACCAACCACCTCAGCAGATTTATCCCACTGCCTCACCAGGTTAGCGCCGATCTGGGCATGAGGCCCCTCCACCTGGAAATCCACCGCCTTGCCGATGTCATGAAGCAGCCCCGCTCTCTTAGCCAGATCGACCCTGGCTCCCAATTCCGCAGCGATCATACCGGCCAGGTGAGCTACCTCGAGGCTGTGTAGGAGCACATTCTGTCCATAGCTGAAGCGATACTTGAGGCGGCCCAGAAGCTTAATTAGCTCAGGGTTCAGCCCAGGCACACCAGTCTGATGCACTGCCTGCTCCCCCTCAGCTTGAATCTTCGCCTCTACCTCGCCCCTCGCCTTCTGCACCATCTCTTCAATGCGAGCAGGATGAATTCGACCATTGAGGATGAGTTTCTCCAGGGCAATGCGTGCCGTCTCGCGACGCACGGGATCAAAGCTTGAGATGGTCACTGCTTCCGGGGTATCATCGATGATCAGGTCAACGCCGGTGGCATTCTCAAGTGCCCTTATGTTTCTCCCCTCTCGCCCGATGAGGCGTCCCTTCATCTCATCGCTGGGCAGAGGAACCACTGAGACGGTGGTCTCCGATACCACATCGGTAGCACAACGCTGAATGGCTAGGGACATGATCTCCCGAGCCCGTTCATCAGCCTCCTGTTTGAGATGAGCCTCGATCTCCCGAATGCGACGGGAGACGTCCTCGCGGACCTCATCCTCTAATGCCTTTGCCAGAAGCTCTTTTGCCTCAGCGCTGGACATCCCGGAGATAAGTTCCAGTTGCTGAATCTGCTTCCGCTTAAGGTCTTGAATGTGGGCGTGCAGGACTTCCACCTCCTTTTCCTTGGTGCTCAGACCGTGTTCTCGGCGTTCCAGGGCCTCTGACTTTTTTTCGAGGTTCTCTTCCTTCTGAGAGATTCGCCTCTCCTGTCGATGAAGCTCAGTGCGCCTCTCTCGGCTTTCCGCCTCCACTTGAGACTTGATCTTTATCGCTTCCTCTTTCGCCTCAAGGAGCGCCTCCTTGTGCTTCGTCTGGGCCTCGGCGAGGAGAGCCTCAGCCTCTTTCTTAGCGGCCTGAATCCGGTGACTTATGAGCAGTTGCCGCACCAGGAAAATAACCACACCCCCAAGGGCGAATCCACCCACCGCCGCTACAACTATCCACTCCACAGACTATTTCACCCCCTTTTCATCTGGAGTCTTCTGGGTTAGATAAGCTCATCTTAGATATTCCTCATATTAAACCCTTTATCTAATTCAATGTCAAGAAAGCTAGCTTAGCTCCTGCCACAGACGCTCAACTGTGCGGTTGATCACTCCATAGCTGAAGCCTCGTCTGCTCAGAAAAGCGCCTAGCTTTCGTCTAAAGGTCTCGTAGTCCCTCTCTAAAGTGCGCCCCTTTCTCTGAGCTGCTCTAAAGGCGCTTTCCTCCTCATCGATCCCCTCCAAAACCTCATCTATCACCCCCGGTTCGATACCCTTGCGCCTGAGCTCCAGCTTAAGAAACCTCTTGCTGCGAGGGCTAAAGGATTCCCGGTTCTCCCTCCAAAATTGAGCGAAGGCGGCGTCATCTATCATTTGCCTTGCCTTAAGCTGAAGAAGAACTCTCTCAATAATCTTGCCATCGAATCTCCGACTGAGCCTCGCCCTTATCTCCGCCTCGCTGCGGGGGCGATAGCTCAGCAGGCGAAGCGCAGCATCAAGGCACTTCCCCGAAAGGTCTGCTCTCCCCAGTTCCTCAATTTGGGAATCGGAGAGCATCTGCCCTGGGTGGAGGCCCTCCTCTTGAACCACCTCCCTTCTCAGGCTGAAGGCGAAGGCCCCGTCAAGGAAAACATTAAACCGGTCCTTCCCCCTCTTCTGAGCCTCAATAGCGGTTATCGTCTTCATAATAAAACACAAAAAGGCTGGACCGAAAACTCCCAGCCTTTTCGAATTTTTCGCCCTCGGGCAGGCTTTATGATTCAGCCAGATCGGCATCTGAGGAAGAGAGGCTATGCGAGGGGAAGGCTATCGCCCGGATCTGCTGCTCCAATTCCTGGGCAATCACTCCATTCTCGTTCAGGTAATCCTTGGCGTTCTCCCGCCCCTGACCGAGGCGGGTCTCCCCAAAGGAGTAGAAAGCGCCCATTTTCTTTACCAGCCCAATCTCCACCCCAAGGTCGATGAGGCTTCCCACCTTGCTGATCCCCCGGTCGAACATGATGTCGAACTCGGCGCTCTTGAAGGGAGGAGCAACCTTGTTTTTAACCACCTTGGCTTTTACCCGGCTCCCCACCGACTCATCTCCCTTTTTGATGGTCTCCAATCGCCTCAGATCGATCCTCACGGAGCTATAAAACTTAAGCGCCCTACCCCCTGGGGTCACCTCAGGGTTGCCAAAGAAAACCCCAACCTTCTCCCGCAATTGATTGATGAATATCACAGCGGTGTGTGACTTATGGATGGCAGCAGTAAGCTTTCTCAGTGCCTGGGACATCAATCGAGCCTGAAGTCCCACATGAGCGTCCCCCATCTCCCCCTCAAGCTCTGCCCTAGGGACCAGGGCAGCCACGCTATCGATAACCACCACATCTATAGCCCCGCTTCTAACCAATGCCTCAGTGATTTCCAGCGCCTGCTCCCCTGTATCCGGCTGGGATATAAGTAATTCCTCCACTTTGACACCGCAGTTGGCAGCATAGCTGGGGTCGAGGGCATGCTCCACATCGATATAGGCTGCCATGCCGCCGCGACTCTGGGCTTCAGCAATGACATGAAGCGCCAGGGTCGATTTCCCGCTCATCTCCGGCCCAAAGATCTCGGTGACTCGACCCCGGGGAATGCCACCAACGCCGAGGGCCAGGTCTAACGAAATGGCACCGGTGGGGATAATGTCCACTGCCATCTTAGTCGATGCCCCGCCCAGCCTTATGATCGAGCCCTTACCAAACTGCTTCTCGATCTGGCCTATCGCCAGCTCAAGGGCCCTCTCCTTCTCCGTAGTCATATTTTCCGCTCTTTTAGTTATCATAGCACAGCAGTTTCGTTAAAACAAGGGGTTAAAGGGGAGGGATGGGGGGCGTGGCTCTCTTATGGGCGCTTCCTGCCATCATCGCATCGATCTTTTTCTTTATCTCTTCACTCACCTCACCATCGATAAGATAGCGATCTAGCTCCTCGTAGGTTATCCCCATCTCCCCCTCGTCTGTTTGACCCACCCAAAGGCCCGCCGACGGCGGCTTCCAGATGATCTCCTTTGGGATGCCCAGATGAATTGCTAGCTCCCGAACCTGGCTCTTCACCAGATTCCCTAAAGGTAAGATATCCACGCCACCATCACCATATTTAGTGAAGTAACCCACGGATATCTCGCTCCTGTTGCCGGTGCCCACTACTAGGTAACCAAGCCGATTCGCCAGGTAGTAGAGGGTGATCATCCTCAGCCTGGGCTTCAGATTGGCTTCGGCAAGTTTCCGAGTCTCAGCATTGTAGCCCTCACCGGGGAGGGCCTCGAGGAGGGAATCAAAAGGGGAATCGAGGTTCACAGTTTTGGTGGAGATATGGAATTCCCGAGCAACCGCCAGGGCATGTTCTATGTCAGATTTGCTGCTATAGCAGGGCATGATGACAGCGAGAGTGTTATCAGGAAAGGCGCGCTTACAGAGCACACTGACCACCGAGGAGTCGAGCCCTCCACTCAAGCCAATGAGCACCCCCTGGCGCTTTGCCTCTGCTACCTGCTCCCTTATCCAAACTACGATTTTGTTTGCCAACTCTTCCATAAAGAAACTTGAATTGTTAGACTATCAGAAGTATACTCTCCAAATAGCTATTAAGTCAAAAGGGTTAGGGGTAATGGACACTACTCTTCTCATTATTCTTGTTGTTGCCATCGTTGTCATCATAACCCTGCGCCTCATGCTGCGATCCTTCAGGCAGCGGCAGGACAGGTTGAAGGACATAAGTGAAGAGGCACCCTCCTTAAAGAAGGCCGCGATAGCAGATGACACACCATTGGAGACGAAGGCGCAGTTCGAAAAAGAGGCTCAGAGCGAAAAAGAGCCCCAGGTTGAAATCTCCCATGTCTATAAGTCCTTTGGGGGCAACGAGGTAGTCAAGGATGTCTCTTTTACCCTGGGGCCGGGGGAAGTCTTCGGCCTGGTGGGACCCAATGGGGCGGGAAAGACCACCACCATAAGGATGCTTATGGACATCATAAGGCCGGACTCAGGGGAGATCAGGGTCTTTGGCCAGCCCCTTGATGAAGACACCAAAAACAGGATCGGCTATCTCCCCGAGGAGAGGGGTCTTTACCAAAAGATGAGGGTCTCCGATTCATTGGTCTACCTGGCTAGCCTGAAGAATGTGGAGCCGAGGGTCGCCAAGGAGCGGGGGGAGGAGCTCCTGAGGCAGGTGGATATGCTCCCCCATAAGGGGAAGAAGATAAGCGAGCTCAGCCGCGGCATGGGGCAGATCATCCAGTTCCTGGTTACTATCGCTCATAATCCGGACCTGATTATCCTCGATGAGCCCTTCGCTGGACTGGATCCGGTAAATAGGCAGCTTCTGAAGGACATCGCCATTGAGCTTAAGCGGCAGGGGAAGACGATCATCCTGAGCACCCATATGATGAACGAGGTGGAGGAGATGTGCGACAGAATCCTGATGATCGATGAGGGGCGCGTCGTCCTCTACGGTGAACTGGCGGAGATAAAATGGCGCTTCCGCAACAACTCTGTATTTGTGGGGTGCGAGGGCACTATCGGCGAGCTGGAGGGGGTGAGCGGGAGGAAGGAGCACGGCAAGGTAGTGGAGCTATTTCTGGATGGTGAGACTTCTCCTCAAAAGATACTCAGCCAGCTAGTGGAGAGGGACATCAAGGTCGACCGCTTCGAGGTTTCCACCCCCTCGTTAAATGAGATCTTCCTTCAGGTTGTGAAGCGATGAAAAAGACCTGGATCATTGCCCGACACGAGTTTAAGACCACCATAAGAAGAATATCCTATATCCTGCTGACGATAAGCTTCCCGCTGCTGGCGCTTCTAGGGATGTTGGTCTACCTCGGGGTGACGCAGTGGGGCGGCGAAGGGGCGCCGCCGGAGGAGCTGAAGATCGGCTATGTGGATGAAACCGGCGTGTTCGATAAATATACCAGCCCAGACGGCGTTGTTTTCATACTTTATGATACGAAAGAGGAGGCCACCGAGGCGCTGCTTAGTGATGAGGTCAGCGAGTATTTCCTCATCCCTGAGAACTACCTCGAAACGGGGGTGATCGAGAGATACACAACGAAGCGGGAGCTTGAGCTGCCAGGAACAATAGCGCTGATGGAGGACTTTCTGGTCGCCAACCTCCTTAGCGGGGAGGTCAGTGAGGAGGTTCTTGCTCGGGCGCAGACGCCGCTGCTGCCTCTATCCTATAGATTGGATCCGGAAACGGGAGAGATCATACCCCCAGAGAACCCTTTTATCGCCTTTGGCATGCCCTTCATCTTTGCCATTCTATTCATGCTCTCCATCTTCTCCACCTCGGGGTTTTTGCTTCAGGGGGTCGCTGAGGAGAAGGAGAATCGACTTATCGAAATCCTCCTCTCCTCCGTTTCAGCGAGGCAACTCTTGAGTGGGAAGGTAATGGGGCTCGGTGCCGCCGGTTTGATGCAGATCGTTGTCTGGCTCATCTCTGCGGTGGTCCTGGCCGCCATCGCTTCCGCCACCATTCTCCCCATCGGCGGGCTCACCATCCCCATCGGCCTCATCGTCTTCGGCGTCATCTACTTCATCCTCGGCTACCTTCTTTTCGGCATATTGATGGCCGGCCTGGGCTCCATCGGAGCTACCGCCAGAGAGAGCAGCCAGTGGACAACCATCATCGTCCTGCCGGCAGTGATCCCAATAATGCTCATTGGCCTTTTCATCACCAACCCCGGTCATGTGGTCTTCACTATCCTCACCCTCTTCCCCCTTAGCGCCCCGGTAACGGCGGTGATGAGGCTCAGCATCGGCTCACTCCCCGCCTGGGAGCTCCTACTTAGCATCGCTATCCTCATCGCCTCGATTCTGGGGGCGATGTGGCTTGCCTCAAGGGTTTTCAGGACATTCCTCCTGATGTATGGCAAAAGGCCAAGCCTCGGGGAGCTCTGGAGATACATCCGAGAGGGCTAATTTCGCTTTTTCGCCCCGCATGAAGCGAAATAAACTCGTTCAGATAGATAGGTGACATCTTCCCCTCATTACAAGATACCTTTTCATTTGTCATTGCGAGGAGCATTAGCGACGAAGCAATCTTGGGGAGAAGGTGGCAAGAGATGAGATTGCTTCGCTTCGCTCGCAATGACAGTTACAATGGGGAGAGGCAATGTCTTACTAATTTACTGAACGAGTACACGACATCGACTATAATAGCGAACGATGGTAAAATAATATAGAGCTAAGTACGAAAAAAGCGCCCAAGAGCGAAAAGATGTATGAGGTTATTGTTATTGGAGCGGGGCATGCCGGCTGCGAGGCGGCTCTGGCGGCGGCGAGGATAGGAGCAAAAACGCTCCTTCTCACCATGAACCTGGACAACACCGCCCTCATGCCCTGCAATCCATCCATCGGGGGCCCAGCCAAGGGCCATCTGGTGTGTGAGATCGACGCCCTGGGGGGCGAGATGGCGCGTAATATCGATCGCACCTTCATCCAGATCAGGATGCTGAATACGGGGAAGGGGCCGGCGGTTCAGGCGCTGCGGGCTCAGGCGGACAAAAAGCTCTATAGCCTGTCGATGAAACACATCCTGGAGCGCCAGGAGAACCTCGATGTAAAACAGGCGCTTGTCGAGGAGGTCGGGGAAAAGGGCAACTCTCTTTGGGTGAAAACAAACATCGGCTGGGTATATGAAGCGAAGAATGTGGTGCTCACCACCGGCACCTCGCTTGGCGGTCGAGTTATCGTCGGCGACAAAAGCTACCCCGCCGGGAGAGCCGGGGAGTTTCCCGCAGAAAGGCTGTCGGAGAGCCTGCGCTCCTTAGGATTTACCCTGGGAAGGCTTAAAACAGGCACCCCACCACGCATCGATGCCAGAACCATCGATTTCAAAAAGACCATTATCCAGCCGGGAAGCGAGGTTCCCCTCTACTTCAGTCTTTGCGGTCAGCAAGCTACTGATTCCAAATTCCCTTCTCCAAACCCGATCTACCCGCTGTCCCCTTCACCATGGCGACCGCAGTTGCCCTGCTACCTTGTCTATACCAACGAAAGAACCCACGAGATAATACGAAAGAACCTGGATCGTGCCCCCCTCTTCACCGGGCTCATCCGCGGGGTTGGTCCCCGCTACTGCCCGTCGATAGAGGACAAGATCGTTAGATTCGCCCATAAGGATTCCCACCCCCTTTTCCTTGAACCAGAGGGCTGGGAGACCAACGAGGTCTATGTTCAGGGGGCCAACACCAGCCTCCCCGAGGATGTGCAGCTTGAGATGCTGCGCACCCTCCCTGCCCTGGAGCGGGTGGAAATGATCAGGGTGGGCTACGCCATCGAGTACGACTATGTGCCCCCAAGTCAGATCTCTGCCACACTGGAGACCAAGCTCGTTCCCGGTCTTTTTCTCGCCGGTCAGATCAATGGCACTACCGGCTATGAGGAGGCAGCAGGGCAGGGGCTTATCGCGGGGATAAATGCCGCCCTCAGGGTGAAGGGAAAACCTCCCCTTCTGGTGCGCCGCGATCAGGGCTATATTGGGGTGATGATCGACGATTTAGTAACCAGAGAGCTTACCGAGCCCTATCGGGTATTGACCTCGCGAGCCGAATATCGGCTTTTGCTTCGCCAGGACAATGCCGACCTCAGGCTCACCCCCCTTGGCTACCAGGTGGGGCTTATCGGTAAGGAACGCTATGAAGCAGTGGAGGAGAAGCGCAAGGCTATTGCTCAAGAGCTTGGCCGGCTGAAAAAGAGCTATATTACCCCATCGGGGCGCAGCGTGTGCGCCTTAGAGTTCCTGCGACGCCCCGAGGTGAGCTACCAGACCCTGGTTTCCCTGGGTTTTGGCTCACCTGGCCTTAAAGCCGATGCTGCGGAGCAGGTGGAGGTCGAGGCGAAGTATGAGGGCTATATCGAGAAGCAAAGGGGCGAGGTGGCTCGCATGGCGAGGCTTGAGGAGCGGCATATCCCCCAGGGGTTTGACTATGATGCCATCGCTGGCTTTCGCTATGAGGCGCGGCAGAAACTCCAGAGGCTTCGTCCAGCGACCCTGGGGCAAGCCTCCCGCATCGACGGCGTCACCCCTGCCGATATGGCGCTCCTGATGGTGCACCTGGAGAGGAGACGGAAATGAAGGATATTATTATGTTCTGCGGCAAGGGAGGGGTGGGCAAGACAACCTGTGCCGCAGCCACCGCTCTGCATTACGCAGCCGAGGGAAAGGAGACCCTCATCATATCAACCGACTTCACACCATCGCTGAGGGATATTTTTGAGCTCGAGAGCGGGGAGAAACTGGTAAGGGTTGTTGAAGGGCTATATCTTGCTGAGATCGGCGCCGAGGAGGTCAAGGAGCTATGGGATAAAAAGTTTGGTGCGGAGGTCTACGAGGTGTTTTCCGCTGTCGTAGACATTGACTATGA
Source organism: Dehalococcoidia bacterium (assembly GCA_014859165.1). Classification (GTDB taxonomy): domain Bacteria; phylum Chloroflexota; class Dehalococcoidia; order E44-bin15; family E44-bin15; genus Kmv38. The sequence goes on along the minus strand of JACUUT010000008.1, from coordinate 8,933 downwards.
AGAGTTTGTCGCCTTCGTCACTACCATACTGCCCGGGATCAGAGACGAGTTTATGGTCGATTATTTAAGGGAGCTCAGCGAATCTGGGGAATATGAGAAGATAGTGTGGGACACTGCCCCCGCCGGGCAAACGCTGGGTTTGCTGCGGATGCCGTCGCTAGTCAATCAACATTTGAAGCCAGCCCCTCGCATCTATTCGAGACTCAAGGCGTCGAGAAGGATGAAGCGCTCCGTCCTTGAGGTGATAAAAGGGTGGGAGGAATTATCCAATAGGGATATGGAGTTCCTCAAGAAGGGGGTAGAGTTCACCCTGGTTACCATAGCCGAGGCTCTGGCGGTGCGCCAGCTTGATAGTATTTTTCACGAGTTTCAGAGCTATGGCCTTAATATCAACCACATAATTATTAATCAGGTGATTGAGAAACCTGATTCAGCCTTTCTCCACAGTAAGGCAAGGATGCAGCAGGGCTATATTTCGGAGATAGCGTCAAGGTATGGGAATGAGCAGCGCATTCTGCCCCTTTTCCCGTATGAGATAAAGGGGACGGAGAGGTTGAAAGAGGTGGAAAGGGTGCTCTTCGGAGATGGCTAAAAGGGCAGACCTGATCCTTTATAACGCCAATGTCCTCACCCTCGACCCCAAAAGGCCAAGGGCGCAAATGGTGGCGGTCAAGGGCGAGAGGATAATTTGGGTAGGCGAGAACGATGATAGGAAAGAGTTTAAAGGACGAAAAACGCAAAAAATCGATTGTGAGGGAAAGACCCTTGTCCCCGGTTTTAACGATGCCCATTGCCATGTCTTCGCCTTCGCCTCAGGTCTCTCAAGCGTCGATTGCTCACCTTTTTCGCCCTCCCCAGTAGTCTCCATCGCAGACATTCAAGCTAAAATCAGGGGGCAGGCTAAAAAGCTCCCCAAGGGCACCTGGATCAGGGCCACAGGATATAATGAGTTCTATCTTGCCGAGAGGCGCCACCCCAATCGCTACGACCTGGACGAGGCAGCGCCTCACCACCCGGTGAAGCTGGTGCACCGCTCCAGGCACGCCTGTGTGCTAAACTCCTTGGCCCTTTCCCTGGTTGGTATCTCCATGGAGTCCACCGAGCCGCCAGGTGGGATGATCGACCGCGACCTGGATTCAGGGGAGCCCAACGGGATTTTGTTTGAAATGAACTCTTATATCGATGGTTTAGTGCCTCCCCTATCGCAGGAGGAGTTTGAAAAAGGGATCGGGCTTGCCAATGAGCAATACCTATCCCTGGGCATCACCTCCCTTCAGGATGCTACGGTGCATAATAGGCTTAAGGAGTGGCGGACCTTCCAGAGATTGAGAGGGGGAGCGCTGGTGCCCAGGCTATCGGTGATGATGGGCATCGATGCCCAGGGGGAACTCAAGGAAAGTGGCATCCCACCCCGCTATGGCGATGACGGAATACGCCTGGGGGCGCTAAAGATCGTCTTGACTGAGGCCAGGGGCTTTCTTCACCCAAGCGAGGATGAGCTTGAGGAGAGGCTTCTCAGGGTGCATCGGGCCGGTTATCAGGTCGCTATCCACGCCGTCGAGGAGAGCACCGTGGAGGCTGCGGTGAAGGCCCTGGAGAATGCTTTGAATCAAATCCCCGAAGGGGATCATCGTCACCGAATAGAGCATTGCTCCGTCTGCCCGCCGGCGCTACTGGAGAGGCTGAGAGGAGTCCACGCTATCGTGGTCACCCAGCCCTCCTTTATCTACTACAATGGGGAGCGATATCTTAAAACGGTCCCCCAAGAGCAACAGAGGTGGCTTTATCGCATCGGCTCCTTCCTGAAGAATGGCTTAATGCCCGCCGCTGGCTCCGACAGCCCCATAGTGCCGATAAACCCACTTGTGGGCATCTATGGAGCGGTCACCAGGAAGGTGGAGAGCGGCGAGGAGCTTCTTCCCCAGGAGCGGATCTCGCCCATCGAAGCCCTAAAGATGTATACCCAGGCCGCTGCTTACGCTTCCTTCGATGAAGGGGCGAAAGGCTCCATCGCTGTAGATAAGCTGGCCGATTTCGCCCTGTTGAGCGCTGACCCTTGTGTAGTGCCACCTGAGGGGATAAAAGAGATCAGGGTGGAGATGACCATCGTCGATGGTAGGATCGTTTGGCAAGCTTGACTCTTTTCGTCCTCTGGGTTAGAATGTAACAGGAATGCCTATCTACGAATATATTTGCCCCGGTTGCAATGTGAGGTTCGAGCTGCGCCGTTCCTTCAGCGAGGCCGGTGATAGTGCTACTTGTCCCAAATGCCATGCCCCTGCCAGGAAGCTTTTTTCGACCTTTGCAGCCTTCTCCAAGAGCGATAGTGGAGAGTCTGCGCCCATAAGTGGCACGGGCAACTTCTGTGGCACCTGCCCCGCCACAAGCTGCGCTACCTGCAAATTAGACAATTAGCCCCTCGCCCTCCTCCTTCTGAGCACGGAAAAGCCCGCGATGCCCCCGATAACCAAGCCCTCCACAACTATTGCCCCAATGAGGAAGAGCAGGGCATCGGAAAAGAACCCCTGGGGAAATATCATGATCAAGTAATCGGTAGCGGGGTTGAGCATCCATGTATCGCTGCCAAAGAAAAGCTGGTGAAACCCGAGGAAAAGCCAATCAAAATTGACCAGCGCCATTATCCCAACAACAATGAGTAAGGCTAGGGTAAGGATGCTGCCTCCGACCAACATCTTCGCCAGTAAGTTCGAAAAAAGCGAAAAGCGTCTCCTCTGCCATATGAAGCCCCCGATAGCAAATGCAGCCAGATAGCCAAAGGTGGCTTCTTGGAGGTGATAGCAAAGTCCAATCAAACTCTTGACATCTTTCAGATGGCTTACCTCCCGCTCATTAAATAGCTCCTTGCCCTCAGGGGTTAAAACCGTGACCTGAATCGGCTCCTCATTTGAGTTGAAGTAGTGGATCATCTCATGCGCCACCACGAGCAAATCCTCATCGCTGATGCCCGTTGTTTCGCTGACCTCATATTTGTTGAATCCATACTCATAGAGCCGCGCATCATTGACCGCCCATCGCAGGTCGCTGGTAATTAGAAAGATAGGGATGCACAGGATGAAGAGACCTGCCGCAAGGGCGCCGAGAATTCGCAAGGGCCTCTTTTCAGCCATGACCCCATAGTAGCGAGGCGCACCTTGGCTTGTCAATGTGAGAGGCTTGCCTGTATAATCCTAGAGAGCGCTGAAAAAGGAGAGTCCCCCGATTATATCGGGGGCGGGGGCCTGGGGGTGTCCCCCAGTTTCATTTTCTCCCCCTCTCCTTCAGGAGAGGGGTCAGGGGTGAGGTAAAGTTGGATAGTTTTGATACCCTGGTAGATATTATCGCTCGGCTGCGCAGCCCGGATGGTTGCCCCTGGGATCGGGAGCAGACCCAGCTCTCCATCAAGAGCAACCTCACCGAGGAGGCCTATGAGGTTTTGGAGGCCATCGATGAGGGGGATATGGGAAAGCTCTGTGAGGAGCTGGGCGACCTGCTGATGCAGATTGTGCTCCACGCCCAGATGGCGAGAGAAGAGGGGGATTTTGAGATCGGCGATGTAATTCGCGGCATCAACTCTAAACTGATCCGTCGCCACCCCCATGTCTTTGGCGACGCTGATGCCAAGGACGCCCAACAGGTGATCGCAAACTGGGAGGCATTAAAACGGGAGGAAGGCAAGGGTTCACTTCTTACTGGCATACCCAAAGAGATGCCAGCCCTGGCATATTCTCAGGCGATGCAGCGCCGCGTTGCCCGCGTCGGCTTCGACTGGGAGGATGTGGAGGGAATCATCGAGAAGCTGTCCGAGGAGGTAGCGGAGCTTAAGGAGACGACCGAGCACCGGAAGCGGGTGCGAGAGTTTGGCGACCTCTTATTTACCCTGGCCAACATCGCCCGCCGGCTTGAGATCGACCTTGAGGCGGCGCTACGAGGGGCAAACGAGCGCTTCTATCATCGTTTTTCATATATGGAGCAGCTTTGCCAGGAGCGGGGCATCCAGCTTTCAAGCCTTTCCTTTGACGAGCAAAACGCCCTGTGGGAGGAGGCAAAAAAGCAGATAGGGGGATAAAATGAGGATACAATTAGGAAACAGTAAAACCACGTCACGAACCAGACGCCAAAAGTGTTTACTAATCATTTCCCACCTTTGCTTTGCTATTGCTATCGCGCTGTGTATCGCGCTTTTCTGTATTTCATACCTAAACGTAGACATTGCGCTATATACTCAGCGCCTAGCCATTATCGCACTAGGGTTAGCGACAGGTGGCATTTGGATAGCAATGGAACAAATGACCAGGACACGCGAAGATATGCGAAAGTCAGATGAGAAGTTAGAAAAGATTATAAAGGCGCTGCCCAACCCTAAATTTGAAGAGAAACCTGAAGGAAAAACTGCAGGAGAATAAACCAAGCCAATAGGTCGAAAGACGAAAAATCGGGGCGGGCAGGAAGAGCGCGAATCACTTTCATCAATGAGTTTAGATGGGGTATCTTCAAGGAAATGGTTGAGGCTAACATAGACGACCCGTCTGCACCAACTGAGGAAGATAAAAAAACCTTGCTAGTTGTGGCTCATGTTGTTAGCCGAATGTTGGTGGATATAGGAAGGAATGACTGTATTCTAGTTAAGCTATTAGCAGCCAGATTAGCAGAACGACTGGGGTGCGATGTCAGTCTCAATTCTGAAGCTCTTTTTAGGCTTGGGGTAATTATATTTGGTTTCCACAGAGGCGTAAAGGAACTTATAAAGGATATTAATATACGAGAGTGATTTCCTACGTGCCAATAGCCGAAGCATCAAGCCACTAGTGAAGACCTTTAGCCGAGTTGTGTCAAATATGCTAATGCGATTACCTCTTCGATAAAGGGGATAGGGTCACCAATTAAAACATATAGACATAGCAGTGTTTATATGTTACTATTTACTGAGAGGTGAAGACTATGGGGACAACTCTAAAGCGCACAACTATTTTCCTTACCGAAGAGCAGCATGAGAGGCTTCGCCGCCTAGCTTTTGAGCAACGGACTTCAATGGCTAAACTCCTTCGTGATGCTGCCCTGGAGATACTAGAAGATGAGGAAGATGTGCGAGAGGGGTTGAAAGCCTTAGCTGGTGAGGAGGGCACTATAACCTGGGAGCAATATCAACGCCAAAGGGCAGGGCAGGAGTCCCGGGGTGAGCTATCAGGTTAGTCTGAGACAAGCCGCTCAGAAGCAGTTAGACAAGCTTGCCGAAAAGGATTATGAAATTGTAGCTGAAGCTATCTTAGCTTTGGAGCAAGAGCCCAGACCACTAAGAGTAAAGAAACTGGCCGGGAGTGGCTTGTGGCGTATAAGGATAGGATCCTACAGGGTAGTATACGCCATAGATGATGAGGAATGTCTGGTTATAGTGGTGCGGGTAGCTAGACGCACAGAAGATACCTACAAAAGACTGTAAAAATCGGGGCGAGAGGATTTGAACCTCCGACCTCAGCGTCCCGAACGCTGCGCGCTAACCAAACTGCGCTACGCCCCGATGGCTCTGACAGGCTCTTTGATCCCGGGAAGGGTTGAGCCTCCAACCTCCCCGACACGGTCGGGGCGCGCTACCAAGCTGCGCTACGCCCCGTATAAAGTTAGGCAATTAGCCCTTCACAACAAGTAACATAACTAAAAGAATGAGTCTAAGCAGGTTTTAAGCTTTCAACTTCTAAGCCATCTGGTTCATCACAGTTCGGGCAATCTAGAGTCGCATGTTTGGCCTGAAATTCAGTCATATTACTAATGACTCTGCCTTCCTCAGTATAGCCACACACTCTGCACTTCATAACTGCTACAAAATCCATAATTGGTTCCCCTTTATTTAGGGAAGAAAAGACATCTGTTTTTCCCAGTTAAGTGGTTCTTCACTAGGCATTATATCAGACGGAACTTTCCTGAAATCTCCATCCCAATGGTGTAAAATTTCTGCATTGCCTTTGATTGCACTTGCCACATGAATCGCATCATTTGGATTAAGGTTGTATTCCCAAGCTAATTGTCTTGCTCGTTCTGCTACCCGACTATCAACATCTATCTTCTTTATATATTCATGCTTAAAAAAGTCTGCTTGGACTCTATCATCTTCTTCCTTCGTCAAACTTGCATAATGCCTCTTTTTGTGAACTTCAACAATAGTAAGCCTAGAAATAAATATCGTTACTTTACCGTTTTCCGCATCTTCCAAAATCATTCTTGGAACCACAGTCCGGTCAATGCCTTTAACGGTTTCACCCTTTATAAGAGCAATCCATACTGAGGAATCCCAATATACCTTTTGGGGATTAGCCACTTCTCATACTCCGAATGTACTCTTCGGTAGTCATATCGCCAGTATAGTTAGGGTCAGAGCCTACAAACTCGTCTATAGTAGGTAACTCATCTTCTCGGGGAATAACCTCTAGTTCCTCTACCCTAATACTTCTTGGTTCATCTTTTGCATTATAAGAGACTAACCCAGAGACCACTACTCTACGCCCCAAAGCATCTCTTACTCTTTCTATGTCTTCTTGTCGAAGATTGCAGCGCACTGCACGTAGACTTATGCTATGATAAACATTGAAACGTGCTGGTTTATGTATAGAAATCATCTCAAGCGTACCTTCAACAGAGCCAAAGGACTGATAGCTATAACTCATGAGTTGACTAGTAGTTGCCGCAATTTGCGCATCAAACTCCGTAGATTTATGGCGAATAAGGTCACGAATCTCTAAAGCATTCGCACCATCTCCACGTAAGACTTTAGCAACTTCCCATACCCGCCTAAGACAATAATCAGAGAAATATGGAGGAGTAATACCTTCACTGCGAATAATCTCTATACCATCAGAGTATACTTCAGCTACTTTTCTTCCGTAGTCTATCTTTGGGTCTCTTGCTTTGGACTCAATTTCTATACCAATACTATCAGCAAATACTCTCTCAATTACCCAATCCAAGCTGCCCCTAGGTTGCCGAGATATTACACTATCCAAGTCTTTCAAAATATCAAAGGAATTATTGATTACAGTGACGAAAGACTCTAAAGATATTGCTCCCAGCATCCCCTTTATCGTTAGAGCTAATTTTGCCATCTCTTACCCTCCCGATACATCTCAGGAAGAGTTGACAATATATCCAATCCTCTTGCCAAGACTTAAACCGAGACTTCCCCTTGCTGTCAAGGGATAATTCCCTAAAGTTATTATAGCCTTCCCCGCCAATGTTAGCAAGAAACCTTCTTGAACTGCCCCCTGCTCGCTGCTATACTGATAAGTCGTGAAATACTGCGTGCTGATAATCGATGGGGCCTCCGGCTGGCCGCTCACTAAGCTTGTTGGAAGGACCTGCCTGGAGCTGACCCACACCCCGAACCTGGACCGAATGGCAAGGGAGGGAGTTCTGGGCCTGGTGCGCACCGTGCCGCCGGGGATGGAGCCCTCCAGTGCATGCGCCTGCATGTCTGTGCTTGGCTACGATCCAAAGCTCTACTACCGCGGCAGGAGCGCCATCGAGGCAAGGAGCATGGGAATTCCCATTGAGGAGGGGGATGTCATTTTTCGCTGCAATCTTGTCGCCATTCACAACGGGAAGATGTGGAGCTATAGTTCCGGACACATCGAAAGCAGCGAAGCTCATGCCCTCATCGCTGCTCTGAATGAGGGCTTGGGCAATGACAGGATATGCTTTTACCCCGGCGTTGGCTATAGACACATATGCAAGATAAAAGGGGAAGAGGATACGCTTTTGGCTACCTGCACCCCACCGCATGATATCCCTGGCAAACCCATCGCCGGATTTCTTCCGCACGGGCCGGGGAGCGACTTACTGCGGGATCTCATGGCAGGTTCCAAGGAGGTGCTGCGAGACCATCCTGTGAACATAGAACGAAAATCTCACGGGGAGATTCCAGCTACGATGCTCTGGCTATTCTGGGGCAGCGCTCAGATACGCGATCTGCCGTCCTTCAAAGAGGTCTATGGGCTCGATGCTGCCATGACATCGGGGGTCGATCTTCTCCGAGGCCTGGCAAAGATGGCAGGGCTTTATACCTTAGACATCCCGGGTGTGACCGATGGCCTGGACAACGATTACGCCCGACAGGCAGCCGGTGCCCTCGAGGCGCTGGAGGAACATGACCTCGTGGTTATCCATATCGAAGCGCCGGATGAGGCCGCCCATGCTGGCTCCATCGTTGGCAAAATGGGGGCTATCGAGCGGGTGGATCGAGAGGTTGTGAGCCAGCTCCTCTCCTGGGAGAGAGACACCCTTCGCATACTAGCTATGCCCGACCATGCAACACCCATCGAGATTCAGACCCATAGCCCTGACCCGGTTCCATTTTTGCTCTGGGGGCCGGGGTTTGTGGGCATGGGTGCCAGGAAATTTATGGAGGCAGAAGCCAAAGGAACAGGCATTTTCATCGAAGAGGGACATACTATCATGGGCCGGCTTACGGGGTGGAGTAATATCGAGTGGGAGTAGAAAATGGCGCTCATTGTACAAAAATATGGCGGTAGCTCAGTGGCCAATGCGGTGAGGATAAAGAATGTCGCCCGGCGCATCGCCGCCACCAAAGAGAGGGGCAACGATGTGGTAGTGGTTGTCTCAGCTATGGGGAAGACCACCGATGAGCTGATCAGCCTCGCCCACCAGGTCTCAGAGCAGCCTGATGAGAGGGAGCTGGATGTCCTCCTCTCCACCGGGGAGACCATCTCCAGCACCTTGCTTGCCCTGGCTTTAAAGTCCCTCGGGCATAGGGCCATCAGCCTCAGCGGCGCCCAGGCAGGGATCCTGACCGACGCTGTCTATAGTCGGGCGCGCATCCTGAGCGTCGAGGCGCACCGCATCGTTAAGGAGCTAGGCCTGGGCAATATCGTCATCGTCGCTGGCTTTCAGGGCATCACCCCCGATATGGATATCACCACCCTGGGCCA
>JACUUT010000071.1 GCA_014859165.1 Dehalococcoidia bacterium | reverse complement strand
GTTGAAGGCTGGGTCCTGCGCGGCAGAACACTATGAACCCCGTCAGGTCCGGGAGGAAGCAGCGGTAAATAGTAGCTTCTGGGTGCCGCAGGGTTGCCTGGTCGGAGCTGGCTGATAGGGGCAAGCCGGGAGACGGGGTCGACAGCGGGTGCACGACCTTTTTTCGTTCTATAAGGATTCTGGCTTGCTTCTTAATCGAACCAAGAGGGAACTGCGGCGCCTCAACCTTCGTGCTAAGAAGGGGCTGGGGCAGCATTTCCTCGTCGAAGAGCGGGTGCTCGGGAGCCTGATCTCGGCAGCAGAGCTCATCCCTGATGATACCGTGGTGGAGGTGGGACCCGGTCTGGGCATATTGACTAGGGAGCTGGCGAGGAGGGCTGGTTGGGTTATTGCTATCGAGGTTGATACCAAGCTGGCCTCCGCTCTCAAGGAAGCCCTTGCCACTTGCCCCAATGTCACCGTTATCAATGCTGATGTCTTGGAGAGCGACCCGAGAGCATTATTACCGAAAGAAACCCCCTACAAGGTTGTGGCCAACCTTCCCTACTATATCGCCTCCGCGGTGGTGCGCCACTTTATGGAGGCATCGATCAAGCCTCAACTTATGGTGGTCACGGTGCAAAAAGAGGTCGCTCAGGCAATGGCGGCCCCGCCCGGCAAGATGAGCTTACTTAGTATCAGTGTGCAATTCTATGGCAAGCCCACTATTGTGGATTACATCTCTACGCAAAGCTTCTACCCACCGCCAAAGGTGGACTCCGCTATTGTGCACATCGACCTCTATGACCACCCTAGAGTGGCGGTGGAGGATGAAGCTACATTCTTTAAGGTGGTTCGTGGGGGTTTTTCAGCGCCCCGCAAGCAACTTCACAATTCACTGGCGCAAGGTCTGAAGATGTCATTGAAGGACACCACTGCCTTGCTGGAGGAAGCGGGGATAAACCAGAAGCGTCGTGCTGAGACCCTGAGCCTTGAGGAGTGGGCCAGGGTTTATCAGGTTTTTTCGAGCTGGACTATCGACTTATTGAGGGAGCTGCCATAGATCGATTCGGGCTGAAGAGATGTTCAACAAGTGCGAAAAAAGCAATGCTAACAGTCTCCGCTTATGCCAAGATCAACCTGACCCTTGAGGTTCTAGGTAGGCGTTCCGATGGCTACCACGAGGTTGCTACTGTCCTCCAGGAGATCGCCATTAAAGATACCCTTTCCTTTGAGGAGCATTGTGGGATAAGCCTTGATTGTGACTATCCTAGCCTGAAATCGCCCCAGAATCTGGCACTCAAGGCAGCGAGGTTGCTTCAGGAGGCGGCAAAGTCGAGGAAGGGGGTGTTGATTTCCATTAAAAAGGGCATACCTATCGCCGCAGGGCTGGGCGGTGCTGCCAGTGATGCCGCAGCCACCTTACGAGCCCTCAATGAGCTTTGGGAATTGGGCTTCTCACTGGATCAGTTACTTTTATTGGCATCGAGGGTTAGCTCCGATACAGCCTTCTTTCTTTATGGGGGCACCGCCCTTGGCGAGGGGCGCGGCGAGAGGATCACCCCGCTACCTCCCCTCCCCACTTCGTGGGTGGTGCTATTTAGGCCACCCATCGAGGTTCCGCCGGGTAAAACGGAGAGCCTCTACGCCTCCCTAAACCCGTCCCACTTTACCGATGGGCAACTCACCGAAAGAATGGTTGAGCTTCTTTATCAAAGAGGAGAGATCTCTCCCTCCTTCTTTTTCAACGCCTTCGAAAGGGTTGCCTTCACCGCCTTTCAAAGGCTTGAGGGGTACTGGCAGCGCTTTTTGGCTCTCGGCGCCGATAATATTCACCTCGCAGGCTCAGGTCCCACCCTTTTCACCATGGTGAGTGATAAGCCTCATGGTGAGGGGTTATACCGCTCCCTTAAGAGGGAGGGACTGGAGGCTTATCTTGTTCAGACTATTGAAGCGGACAAAAGCGGAGGGACATGAGCGATTTTTTGTCCAGCATATCCCATCGAATCTCCCAACTAGGGGAGATAAGCGGAGTGAGGCGGCGGCTTCTGCTAGCTGCTATCGTTATCCTGGTCGTTGTCCTTTGCTATGCCATCTTTCGCCTCTCGCCATATCTTGAAGGCTTTGAACGGTATGGCTATCTTGGCGCCTTTTTGGTGGCGTTCATTGCCAGCACCACTGTTATTTTCCCAATACCCGGTTTCATCGTCATCTGGGCCATGGCAGCAAGCCCGGCCTTTAGCTGGGCCTGGGTGGCACTGGCAGCGGCAATCGGTGGCGGGCTGGGGGAATTCACCGCATACCTTGCCGGCTACGTGGGGGCAGCGGTGGTCACCCCGGAGCAATCAGGATGGTATCAGAGGGCTGAGAACTGGATGAGGCGCTACGGCGGTGTTACCATTTTCCTCCTGGCTCTGGTGCCAGTGATTCCCTTCGACCTCGCTGGCATCGCTGCTGGAACATTGAGATTTCCCTTCTGGAAATTCCTTCTGGCCACACTTGCGGGACGCCTGCCGAGGACTTTCATCGAGTGCTATTTGGTCTATCTGGGATGGAAACGATTGCCCACCCTTGGAGCCTTTTTGGGCGAGCTTACGTGGTGGAGCTGGGTTATCATCGGTGTTTGTATCGCGGTTATTATCGGGAGCATCATAATGATAAGGCGGCGAAAGCGGGCGGATAGAAAATGATTATCGACATGCATGTGCATACCGCCAAAGGGGGATATGATAGCATGCTAACTATTCCTCAATTGATTGCAGAGGCGGAGATGAAGGGGATTGGAGGGGTATGCCTCACAGAACATATCTATGTTTGGAGCAGGAAGGCACTACAAAGTTTTACCGCTAACCACAGTGTTGCCCTCATCGGGGGTATGGAGATAGAGACCGATATGGGGCATATCGTTGTTTTGGGGCTGGATAGATACATCTCTGGTATTCACAAGGCAAGCAATTTGCGCCGCATCGCCGATGAGGTGGGTGGCTTTCTTATCGCCGTGCACCCCTTCCGCAGGTATTTCGAGCCTCAAGACTTTGGGATAAAACCGAAACGCAGTTGGTCTGAGGTTATTGCGGATGCTTTAGACCTCCCCATCCTCGGTTTGGTCGATGAGATCGAGGTCTTGAATGGCGGCTGCACGGAGCGGGAGAACCTGCTCGCTCTGGAGGTGGCGAAAAGGTTGGGGATGAGGGGCACCGGTGGGAGCGATGCCCACTCCGAGCATGGGATTGGTTACTTTGCCACCGTTTTTGAGAGGGAGATCAGGGGCGAGCGCGAGCTCATCGCTGAACTCAAGGCGGGGTGTTTCTATCCTGCGAAGCGGCTCCCCAGTGGGGAGATCATCCCCTACGCCAATGAAGCCCCTCTCGGATAACTCCGATGAACAAGACTTATGTTTCCCTAGACCTGGAGACCACGGGGCTTGACCCCCAGAGCGATGAGATCATTGAGATAGGCGCGGTCAAGTTTCGGGGCAATGAGGTGGTGGAAACCTTCCACACCCTGGTGAAGCCCTATCGCCCTCTGCCCTACCGCATCCGAATACTCACCGGGCTCATCCCCCAAGAGGTGGATGCTGCTCCCCCACTCCCCGTGGTTCTTGGCGATCTAGTCCCCTTCCTCGGCGACCTTCCCATTATCGGGCAGAGCATATCCTTCGATATTAGCTTTCTTTCAGAAAAGGGGGTTAGCCTGCTAAACCCCACCTATGATACCTTTGAGCTGGCTACCATCCTGCTGCCCACGCTTTCCGACTATAGCCTCTCCGGGGTTGCCGAGGAGCTGGGCATTTCTCACCCCCTTCACCATCGCGCCCTTCCCGACGCCTTGATGGCCAAGGATGTGTTCCTGGCACTGCTCGATAGGGCCGATGCTCTGGACACCTCTATCATTGCTGAGGTCGACCGACTGACCAGGGGGATAGACTGGTCGCTGGCTCACCTTTTTCGTCAGATAGCAGAGGAGAAGCTAAAGAACACTTTCTCCAAAGGGATTGAATCAAAGCTGGATGGGGCGGATTTCAATCTCCTCGGTAAAGAGC